>JAOUIN010000186.1 GCA_029883965.1 Betaproteobacteria bacterium | reverse complement strand
TCTGGTATTCACCGGGATACTGACCGTGTTCGCATCGATCATCGCGGTCGGCGTGGTCTACAACAACGCACGCATCGCCCTTGCCGAACGTGCCTGGGAACTCGCCAGCCTGCGCGTGCTGGGTTTTACCCGGGCGGAAGTATCGAGCCTGCTGCTGGGCGAACTGGCATTGGAACTGCTGCTCGCACTGCCGCTGGGCTGGGTGCTCGGGTACTGGTTGTCCTGGGGCATCATGCAACTGGTCCAGACAGAAACCTTTGAAATCCCTGTGATCATTGAACCGCGCACGTATGCCTACGCCACGTTGGCGGCCGTCGCGGCGGGCATTATCAGCGCACTGATCGTGCGCCGGCGCATTGACCAACTGGATCTGGTAAGTGTATTGAAAACGAGAGAATGATGTCCAAAAAAACATTACTGGTAATTGCACTCGGGACCGCGATCATTGTCGCCGCACTGGTATGGGCATTCTCGCCGCGCCCGGTAAACGTTGAGGTCGCCGAGGTCACACGCGGACTTTTCGAACAGACCATCGATGACGACGGCAAGACGCGGGTGCGAGAACGCTACGTCGTATCCGCACCACTGGCCGGGCGGCTGCAGCGCCTCACACTCAAAGCCGGAGACGTCGTCGAACGGGACGCCGTCGTTGCACTGCTGCGACCTGTTGCGCCACCTCTGATCGATGCGCGTGAGGAGCGTGAACTCGAATCGCAGGTGAGCATGGCGCGCGCCGGGCTCGCCCGCGCGGCCACCGCAGTCGAGCGCGCGCGCATTGCATTGGCGCAGGCACGTGCTGACGCGCAACGCACGAAAAAGCTCGCCGCGGAAGGCTTCGTCTCGTCTACCCAGCTCGAACGCGACGAACTGAACGTCGCATTGTCGACGCGGGAAGTAGCCGCCGCGGAATTCGAACGCCAGGCCGCCGAACACCAGTTGGCACTCGCCCGCGCAGCGCTGACGCGCTCACGCCAGGGCTGGCAGGAAGGGCGCGGCGAACAATTCGAAATCCGCTCGCCGGTGGCAGGACGCGTGCTGCGCGTCGCGCAGGAAAGTGAGGCCGTAGTGAAATTTGCCGACACGCTGCTTGAAATCGGCGATCCATCCGATCTCGAAGTCGTCGTCGATGTGCTAAGCGGCGATGCGCTGCAGATCGCTGCGGGACAGGCTGCCAGACTGGAACGTCAGGGTGTCACCGCACCGCTTGAGGGCCGGGTGCGCAAGGTCGAGCCCTCCGCATTCACCAAAATCTCGGCACTCGGCGTCGAGGAACAGCGCGTCAATGTGGTCATCGACATCGTCTCGCCGCGCGCACAATGGCAGAACCTGGGTGACGCCTACCGGATCGATGCGCGCATCGTCGTGCACAAGACTGATGACGCCGTGCAGGCTCCCGTGGCAGCGTTGTTCCGCGACGGTGCGCGATGGGCGGTCTTTGTCGCCGACGGCAACATCGCGCGCAAACGCATCATTGAATCATCGCGCCGTAACGCGCAGATGGCACTGGTTGAGAAAGGGCTCGCCGCCGGAGACCGTGTCATCGCCTATCCAGGCGATGCGGTCCGCGATGGCGGAAAAATCGTTTACCGCAATTTGAAGTGATTATAAGTTATTGTTTTTATTGATTTTTTATTAACTTAACGCCCTGCCGCCCCGCACATCCCGCCCCTGCACAGCGGCTACGCCACCACTGCCATCTGAAAGTCGCTTTTGCTGGTCGAGCAGTCAGGACAGAACCAGTCTTCAGGCACGTCTTCCCAGGGCGTGCCGGGCGCAATGCCTTCGTCGGGCAGCCCTTTGGCTTCGTCGTACACAAATGCGCACAGCATGCATTGCCATACCCGCGTACCGGGCGCGCCTTTCGCAGCCTGCGGTGCCGGCACTGATGCAATGGCACGCGGGAAATTAAGCACTGTCACATTGACTCCGTCAGCGCCGGCCACGAGCTCGAACGCGCCTTCGTTCGGTTTGACAAAGGCCACCGACAACGCCTTGTATTCGCGGCCTTCGTAAATCAGGCTGCCGCGCACGATGATCAGGTACTGGCCATTGGTGTTCGCCGGATCGGGGGCTTGCGTTTTCGCGTTCGGCGCGACGCTGATCGAAAACCCTGCCAGTCCCTGCTCATCCTTCAGTTCGGTAAAAGCGTGCATCGCCGCGTCGGACTTTACCGGCTCGAATTTTGGCAACTCGGTCACCTGCCAGGGCTTGCGGTCATCGAGCGACGTCAGCTTCGTGCGCTTCTCAGGATCATCGAGGTACTGCGCGCCGGCATCCCGCTCCGCGCGCAATGTCAGAAAACCCATGCCCTGCCCGAACACGATCGGGCCATAGGGCGTATGGCGGCGCGAGAAATGCACGGCGTTGACCTGCAGTTCATGCTTGCCCAGCACGCCGTCGCCGCTGACGATGACCTGGTACTGGTCGTGGTCGTGATAATGCGGCTTGATCACGCGACCGGTCGTGCCTTCGACCAGAAAGGCCTGCGGCGCCGAGGGATCGTTTTCATCCGGTCCGATGAAATTAGTACGCCACGCGGTGCCGGTCGGTACCTGGCGTTCCTTGCGCTGTGATTTGACATCATCGTATGAGGCGATCTGGGGCATCACGGACTCCGGTTTCGGCAGACTAGCTGGTAACTGTGATTATAGGAGCCGTTGCGGCTATCGTGCCAGCGCCGCCACAGCATGTGGAATGCCTTGCGCGCCGATGATTTGCATCCCGACGCCTGCCTGCCACCCGCCGGCGTTCACATCAATGCAAAATGCCAGCAGCGGCCCGCCCGAAGCGCCAGGCCGGCAAGGCCAACCATCCAGTCAGGATGGCGACCACGCTCACGTACGCGTATCCCGTTCGTTGAGACCAGGAATCTCGCGAAAGTACTTTGACATGCATCACCCGCGATGCCGCCCTGCGATGACCGGTTAGCGGCGCAACCACGGCATCACGGCATACACCACCAAAGCGCCGAGGTAGACGGCTCCGGAAACCGGATCGCGGCCGGCAATGTATTCGGAGACACTGCGTTCGGCCAGCACGATGGCCAGCACCAGTTCGGCCGCGAGCAGCATGGCCAGCGCCACAACGCCGACAATCAGCCAGCCGCACCTCGATACAACGGGACTGTATTTTCTGACGACATAGCCCGCAGCGAAGAAAATTGCGACCAGCATGAACGGCATTTCCACGAGTTCGGCCACGCGCTCACCCCAACGCGGCACAAGAAACGGCACCCGCACCATTGCGAGCAGAAAACCGACACCGAAGACAATGCCGAAATAGACTGCGGCCGCGCGCAACACGCGCAGAAACGATTGCCGATATTGATGATTATTCAAAGTTCAAATCTCAACGCGGCTTACCGAATGGACACAAATTCGGGTGACAACTGTTAGCGGCTCACGCCTGACCCTGATCGACCGGTGGATTACCCTTGCAGCCCCGGCGCGCACGCAGCGCACAGCAGGTCCGACAACTGTTTTTCCGCGTCAGTTCTCCGGAATGACGATGACCGAATCCTCGCGATTGCCCCACTCGCCCCAGGCCGAGACGTAGTTGCGCACGTCGGGATAACCCAGTGACTTCAGCGCGATGAAGGTGCTGGCTGATCGGTAACCACCGTGGCAGACGGGAATGACGGTCTTGTCCGGCGTCACGCCGCGCGACTCATACAGCGCCCGGATCTCGTCCGGCTTGCGAAACGCACCCTCGGCATCGAGGTGCTCGCGCCAGAACACGTGCACCGCACCCGGGATGGTGCCGACGCGCCGCGCACGCTTTTCGCTGCCGCGGTATTCGGCCTCACGGCGCACATCGACAATCGCGTATGCCGGATTACCTATAGCCTTGTGCACATCGAAGCGCGTCGCCAGCAGATCCATATTCATTTTGCCGCGGAACGGCGGCGGCGTCGGCGGCGCTTTGGTCGGATCAATCGCCGGCGGCGCTTCGTGCAGTCGCACCAGTTTCTGGCCGGCAGCCAGCCACGCGTGGGTGCCGCCGTCGAGGATGCGTACGTCCGGATGCCCCAGCACCGAGAGCAGCCACACCGCTCGCGCTGCACGTTCGCCGGATTCATGATCGTAGATCACCGCCGGCCGGTCGGCACGCACACCGCGCGAACCGAACAGCACGCGGAAAATCGCCAGAAAGGAATTGAGCGGCGCCTCGGACGAATCGTTGAGACTCACGCCGTAGATGTCGACGTGGGTGCTGCCGGCGATGTGGCCGACGGCAAAGTCTTCGGCGGGACGCAGGTCGACCAGCGTGACGTCGTTGAGACGGGACGCCAGTTCGGGGGCGGTGATCAGGTAGCGGCGGTCGGGGAAGTCAGCAGAGGCCATGGCGATTGCGTTTTTCAAAGAATATCGTTTGAGTGCAGAGTTTACGTGACCACCGCTGGACGCCACAAAGCCCTGACATCAAGATGCCCGCCATGAGTCATGGGACCTGTTCTGGTACGGCATCGGTCACACCCGCCTTTTGAAGATAGAGATGTCTGATCGCGATACTTTTCTGGCAACCAACCACAACAGCCAAAGGCAAAACAGATAGGCAAGACCGAGTAAAGCCCACGCAATCATTGGAACAAGGGCAAGCATCCCCATGCCATGCGCGATATTTTTTGGGTCGGGAAACATTTCCGCATAAATCAGACTTCCTGCAACCATGCTGGCATACAGCGTAACCGCGACGCCGGGCAAGCCAAGAAGAATGAGTAATGCGAGTATGACCTTTAAGGTTAATGACATGCTATTACACGCTCACCTAACGCCGCCAACACGCGCAGCTTTGTAGTGAAGGCGAAGGCGCAACGAAAAAGCTGTCGCTGTGCTTGACCTTGTTAACCTTGAGCT
>JAOUIN010000019.1 GCA_029883965.1 Betaproteobacteria bacterium | reverse complement strand
CGCATGTGGCGCGAGACAGAACGACAGCAGCGGCTCGTCGCGCATTGTGTCCCGCAGTGCCATGCCCTTGCTCAGATAGTCGCGTGCGTCGTTGGCATAGGCCGACCGGAATTCGATGGCGATGATGCCCAGCGCTGCGCGCATGCCCGCATGCAACGCGGCGCGGGCTGTCGCTTCCGGGAAAAAATACATGTCGTTGAAGCAGGTAATGCCGCCGCGCAGCATTTCGGCGCAGGCAAGCATGCTGCCGTCGTAAACGAATTCATCGCTGACGACGCGGCCTTCCGCCGGCCAGATATGGTTGTGCAGCCAGTCCATCAGCGCCAGGTCGTCGGCCATGCCGCGCATCAGCGTCATGGCGGCATGTGTATGCAGATTGATCAGCCCGGGGATCAGTGCATGCTCGGGAAGCAGCACGCGCGGCGCATCGGGAAAGCGTGCGGTCGCGTCGGCAACGGGGAGCAGGGCGGCGATATGCTCATCCTCGATGACCACGGCATGTGCCTCAAGGGCAGCTGCGGCCGGTTCAACCGGTATAACCCAGCGTGGCTCGATGACGGTGATGGATGACATGCAGTATGGTGATTAAACGAAATTCCAAAGGGGGGATTGTAGTGCAAAAAAAAAGCCCTGCCGAAGCAGGGCTTTGTGGTGCTGTTAAAGCTTATTTCTTTTTGGAAGCCGGCTTTTTCGCTGCGGCTTTCGGCTTGGCCAGGCTCTGGGCGCGGCCAACCACTTCCACGGTGACACGGCGGTTCGGCGCCAGACACTCGATGAGCTGCTTGCGCTTCATCTTGTTGTCGCAGAACTTGGTGACCGGAATCGGCTGCTTCGGACCCTTGCCTTCCCAGAAGATCAGTTTCTGGTCGACACCTTTGGATACGATGTAGTCCTTCACCGTGATTGCGCGACGCTCCGACAGCTTCATGTTGTAGTTCATGCTGCCGATGCGATCGGTATGGCCGGTGACGATTACGGCGCCGATGGCGACGGGACCGCGGGCTTTGGTTGCTTTGCCCAGGCCGGCCAGGAACTTGTCCAGGTCCTTTTTGTTGTCTGCGGTCATTTCGGCTTTATTGAATTCCATGCCTTGCAGCTCAACTTTCTGTTCGACATTGAGCATTGAGGGCTTCTTGGGCTTCGGCTTGGCCTTTTGCGGCGCGGGCTTGGCTTTCTGCGGTGCGGCTTTCTGAGCCTTGGGAGCCGGCTTCTTCACCAGATCCGGGTCGCACTCGGCGACGGCCAGTGCCGGGGTCCATTGACTGCTGCGTACGCAAACGTTGGCGCCGAGCGACTTGACTACGCCGCCAGCGGTATCCGTCAAGTACCCGTCCTTGGCCTGCGCAGAAGCGAGCGCAGGTGCAAACGCGGCTGCTGCAATGGCGCTTGCAATGGTAATCCTAAGAGCTGAACGCATGTTTTTAATCCTCCTGTTTTGCGAAAAGAGATATAGGGACGTGCCGGATCACTGGTACAACAAGAATTTGGTTCTCCCTGAAGCTTACTAGATATCACATCTCGATACCTGAGTAACCCTTGAAGTCAATAATAGCATGTTTCTAAAAAAAAAAGCATAGAGACTGTTGCTCAAATACATCAGTCCGGCAGGGCCGAATTTCACTTTGTGGAACGAGGGGCGCACGCATCCCGCCCGTCAGTCGGGCGTTTGCGTTGCGCTGCGACATGTTCCGACGGGTCGCTGCAGACGATCCATGCAGGCCTGGCGAGAACACTGCTGCGGAGGCCCTGCCGCTGCGTCATCTGCGCAGCGATCAAAGTTGCGCTGGTCCGGTGCCAGGACACAGATCAAGTGCGTGCTGTTTCCGGCACAGCCCGGCGGGTCCAATGGTGCTGCACGGAAGGCATGGAGCAAGGTGTGACTCGCATTGCAGCATGCTAGAATTCCACGCTTTGTAATCACCGCCTGCGGCTGCGCAACTTGCGTAGCTGACAAGACAACAAGCCTCTGGAATCCATGGATCAATTCGCCAAAGAAACACTGCCTATCAGCCTTGAGGAGGAGATGCGCCGTTCCTACCTCGATTATGCAATGAGCGTAATTGTAGGGCGCGCACTGCCGGACGTGCGCGACGGACTCAAGCCGGTCCATCGCCGCATTCTGTTTGCGATGCACGAATCCAATACGGTCTGGAACCGGTCCTATGTGAAATGCGCGCGCGTAGTCGGTGACGTGCTCGGCAAGTACCATCCACACGGTGACAGCGCGACTTACGAAGCGCTGGTGCGCATGGCGCAGGATTTCTCGATGCGCTACACGCTGGTCGACGGGCAGGGCAACTTCGGCTCGGTTGACGGCGATTCCGCGGCGGCTTACCGCTATACCGAATGTCGTCTGGCGAAGATTACGTCGGACATGCTCGCCGACATCGACATGGAAACCGTCGATTTCGTTGCCAATTATGACGGCAAGGAGCAGGAACCGGTCACGCTGCCGACCAAAGTGCCGAATCTGCTGGTCAACGGCTCGTCCGGCATTGCCGTGGGCATGGCCACCAACATTCCGCCCCACAATCTGTCGGAAGTCGTCGACGGGTGCCAGGCGCTGCTGAAAGACCCGGATATCTCTATCGATGACCTGATCGGCATCATTCCGGCGCCCGATTTTCCGACGCGCGGCATCATCTATGGCGTCCAGGGCGTGCGCGATGGTTACCGCACCGGCCGGGGCCGCGTGATCATGCGGGCGCGCACCCATTTTGAGGAGGCCGACAAGGGCGGGCGCGTTTCGATCGTCATCGACGAACTGCCATACCAGGTCAACAAGGCCAATCTGCTGATGAAAATCGGCGAACTGGTGCGCGAGAAAAAGCTGGAGGGCATCTCGGATATCCGTGACGAGTCCGACAAGTCCGGCATGCGCGCGGTGATCGAACTCAAGCGCGGCGAGGTTCCTGAAATTGTCCTGAACAATCTGTGGAAAGACACGCAGATGCAGGAGAGTTTCGGCATGAACATGGTTGCACTGGTCGACGGGCAGCCGCGCATCCTGAATCTGAAGCAATTCCTCGAGGCTTTCCTGCGTCATCGCCGCGAGGTGGTTACCCGTCGCACCGTGTTTGAATTGCGCAAGGCGCGTGACCGTGGCCACGTGCTCGAAGGTCTGGCAGTCGCACTGTCCAATGTCGACGAGGTCATCGCGCTGATCAAGGCCGCGCCGACGCCTGCAGACGCCAAGCAGGAATTGATGGCGCGGTTCTGGCGCTCCAAGCTCGTGGAGGATCTGCTGTCGCGCGGTGAAGGCGCTTCATACCGTCCCGAGGGTCTGGCGGCGGATTTCGGGCTGCACAAGAAGGGCTACAAACTTTCGGATACGCAGGCTCAGCAGATTCTTGAGCTGCGCCTGCAACGCCTGACTGCGCTCGAGCAGGACAAGATCGTTGCCGAATATCGCGAGACGATGGACAAGATTACCGATCTGCTTGACGTGCTCGACAAACCGGGCCGGGTGACGAAAATCATTTCGCAGGAACTGGCCGATGTCAAAAAGCAGTACGGCGACGAACGTCGCAGTGAGATCGTCACCAGCACACAGGATCTGAGCACCGAAGACCTGATCCAGCCGGAAGACGTCGTGGTGACGCTGTCGCACGGCGGTTACATGAAATCGCAGCCGGTGGCGGATTACCGCGCGCAGAAGCGCGGCGGCAGGGGCAAGCAGGCGACGACCACCAAGGATGACGATTTCATCGAGAAGCTGTTCATCGCCAATACGCACGATTACATACTCTGCTTCTCCAATCGCGGCCGGGTGTACTGGATCAAGGTTTACGCAGTGCCGCAGGGCAGTCGCGCGTCGCGCGGCAAGCCGATTGTCAATCTCGTGCCCTTGATGGAACACGAGAAAATCACCGCCATCCTGCCGGTGAAGGATTTTGACGACGAGCATTTCGTGTTCATGGCCACTTCCACCGGCACCGTGAAGAAAACCGCGCTGTCGGCGTTTTCGCGCCCGATGGCCAAGGGCATCATCGCGGTCAAGCTCGATGACGGCGATTATCTGATCGGCGTCGCCATTACGGATGGCAAGGAAGACATCATGCTGTTTTCCGATGCGGGCAAGGCTGTGCGCTTCAAGGAGGACGAGGTGCGCGTGATGGGCCGGGCCGCAGCCGGCGTGCGCGGCATGAAGCTGCAGAAAAAACAGAAGGTGATATCGCTGCTGACGACCAGCGGGGAAAAACAGTCGGTGTTGACCGCAACCGAGTTCGGTTATGGCAAACGCACTCCGGTGTCGGAGTACACGCGCCATGGCCGCGGGACGCAGGGCATGATCGCGATCCAGGCCAGCGACCGCAACGGCAAACTGGTTGGTGCGCAACTGGTCACCAAGGAAGACGAGATCATGCTGATCACTACGGGCGGCGTGCTGATCCGCACGCGTGTTTCCGAAGTGCGTGAACAGGGTCGTTCAACCCAGGGGGTGCGCCTGATCAATCTTGATGAGGGCGAATTGCTGGTCGGGCTCGAAACCATCGTCGAAACGGATGATGACGCGGAAGAATAGCGCGTCGTCATTGCGCCAGGCCTCATCAATCATTTTTTAACCCGGTAGAGCGATCTTATGGCAAGGGTATTCAATTTCAGCGCCGGCCCGGCGGTGCTGCCGGAGCCGGTCCTGGCGCAGGCGGCTGCAGAAATGCTCGACTGGCATGGCAGCAGCATGTCGGTCATGGAAATGAGCCACCGGGGCAAGGAATTCATTGCGATCCATGCGCAGGCCGAGGCCGATCTGCGTGAATTGATGGGCATCCCGGCAAATTACAAAGTGCTGTTCCTGCAGGGCGGGGCGTCGGCACAGTTTGCCGTGGTGCCGATGAATCTGCTGCGCGGCAGGTCCGGGGCCGATTACATCAATACCGGCCAGTGGTCCAAGAAAGCCATCTCCGAGGCCAAGAAGTTCTGCAAGGTCAACGTCGCGGCCAGTTCCGAAAGCGAAGGCTATACACGTGCGCCGAAACAGGCGGAATGGAAGCTCGATCCTGATGCGGCCTATGTGCATATCACCTCCAATGAAACCATCGGCGGTGTCGAATTTCACTGGGTGCCGGATACCGGCAGTGTGCCGCTGGTGGCCGACATGTCCTCGCACATCCTGTCGCGACCGATGGATGTTTCGCGCTACGGGCTGATTTACGCCGGCGCGCAAAAAAACATCGGTCCCGCGGGTCTGACCATCGTCATCGTCCGCGACGACCTGATGGGTCAGGCATTGCCGGTGACGCCGACGGTGTTTGATTACAAGGTGCAGGCCGACAATGATTCCATGTCGAACACTCCAGCGACTTATGGCATATACATCGCCGGCCTGGTGTTCCAGTGGCTGAAAAAACAAGGCGGGCTGGCAAAAATGGAGCAGATCAATCGCGCCAAAGCGGCATTGCTCTATGATTATTTCGAACAGACCGAGTTTTACCGGTCGCCGGTGGCCAGGGACGACCGTTCATTGATGAACATTCCGTTCACATTGCGCAGCGAAGCACTGGATGACGCGTTTCTAAAGGAATCCGGAGCGCAGGGTTTGAAGCAGCTGAAAGGACACCGGTCGGTCGGCGGCATGCGTGCATCGATCTACAACGCAATGCCGATCGAAGGCGTTCAGGCATTGGTGCAGTTTATGCGTGAATTCGAGCGCAAAAATGGCTGAGTCTCCCGCCCGGCGAAATATCCTGACCCTGAACGCCATATCAGGGGTTGGCTTGGCGCGGTTTCCGGCGGAGCGTTATCACGTCGGCGGCGACGTCACGGCACCTGAGGCAATCCTGGTGCGCTCCCATGACATGCACAAAATGGACATTCCGGCGAGCGTCAGGGCGATCGGCCGTGCAGGTGCAGGCACCAACAACATTCCGGTCAAACTGATGAACGAACGTGGCTTGCCGGTGTTCAATGCGCCCGGCGCCAATGCCAATGCCGTCAAGGAACTGATCATTGCCGCGCTGCTGATTGCTGCGCGCAATCTGTTGCCAGCAGTGCGCTTTGTCGACGGATTGAAGGGGGATGACCAGGCGCTGCACAAGCTGGTCGAGGATGGCAAGAAGCAGTTTGCCGGCATGGAACTGCCGGGACGCACGCTCGGGGTCATCGGGCTGGGCAAGATCGGCAGCCTGGTGGCGGACGCTGCAATCAAGCTGGGCATGAATGTGCTCGGCTACGATCCTGAAATTACCGTGGATGCAGCCTGGAGCCTGCCGGCGCAGGTGCGCAAGGCGCACTCGATCGAAGAAGTGCTGCGGGCGGCGGATTTCGTGACGCTGCACGTGCCGCTGGTGCCGGCCACCCGCAACCTGATCAACGCGCAGCGGGTGACGCTGATGAAAAAAGGCTCGGCACTGCTGAATTTTTCGCGCGACGGCATCGTCGACAATGCCGCAGTGCTCGCCGGGCTGGAAACGAAGCACCTGCGCGCTTACGTTTGCGATTTTCCGGCTGAGAAACTTTTGGGCCACCCGCAGGTCGTGGCCCTGCCGCACCTGGGCGCATCGACGCGAGAGGCGGAAGACAACTGCGCGGTGATGGTGGCCGACCAGGTCCGTGACTTTCTGGAGCATGGAAACATCCGCAACGCAGTCAATTTTGCAGACGTGGTCATGGCCCGCGAATCGGATTACCGCATTGCGATTGCGAATGCCAATGTGCCCAATATGGTCGGACAGATTTCCACGGCGCTGGCACGGGCGAGCCTGAACATACACAATATGCTGAATAAATCGCACGGCGACCTCGCGTACACGCTGGTTGACGTCGACAGCGCCGTACCGGACGCACTGATCGCGGAACTCGCGGCGATCAAGGGCGTGCTGGCGGTAAGATATTTGCCCGTAACCCTAGTCTGATCCGTACGCCGATGGCCAAATCCCTGACTGATGTTCGCCGCAAGATCGATGCGCTGGACGCCCGCCTGGTGCAGTTGATGTCTGCGCGTGCCCGCCTGGCGCAGCAGGCCTGGCAGGCCAAAGGCAACTCCGCGGCGTACAAACCTGAGCGCGAAGCCCAGGTCCTGCGCCGCGTGCGCGACTTGAACAAGGGGCCGCTGCCGGGTGCCTCACTGAGCCGGCTGTTCACCGAAATCATGTCTGCGTGCCGTGCGCTGGAGGATCAGCTCGCGGTGGCTTATCTCGGGCCGGCAGGCACGTTCAGCCAGGAAGCCGTGGTCAAGCACTTCGGCTCCGCTACCGCCGCGCAGCCCAAGGCGACGATCGATGAAGTTTTCCGCGCGGTGGAGAACGGTGTGGCTGGTTACGGCGTGGTGCCGGTCGAGAATTCGACCGAGGGTGCGGTCGGGCGCACGCTGGACCTGCTGTTGAGCACGCCCGCGCGCATCTGTGGTGAAGTGATGTTGCCGGTGCACCAGTGTCTGATGAGTGCCGCGCGCCGGCGCGCGGATATCCGCACCGTGTATTCGCATACGCAAAGCCTGGCGCAGTGCCAGCAGTGGCTGTCGCGGCATCTGCCTGAAGTCGAGCGCATCGCCGTCGTCAGCAATGCCGAAGCGGCGCGGCGCGCGAGCAAGGACAGCAAATCGGCAGCGATCGCCGGACGTGCCGCCGCAACGCTGTACAAACTGAAGCTGCTGGCACGCAATATCGAAGATGATCCGCGCAACACCACCCGCTTTGCGGTGATCGGCACCGAAGACGTGTCGCCGTCGGGCCGGGACAAGACTTCGCTGATCTTGTCGACGCGCAATGTTCCCGGTGCCGTGCATGAGCTGCTGACGCCGCTTGCGCGGCACGGGGTCAGCATGACCCGGCTGGAATCGCGCCCGGCGCGCACCGGATTGTGGGAATACGTGTTTTACGTGGACATCGAGGGGCATCAGCAGGAGTCGCGCGTGGCCAGGGCGCTGACGGCGCTAGCGCGCAAGGCGTCGTTCATGAAAGTGCTGGGTTCATATCCGGCAACACATTAAGTATATTATATAACTCGTTGTTTTTAAACATAATAATATGAGTTTCTGCGATCTTGCGCCGGACTATGTCCGCGCCATCGCGCCATACCAGCCGGGTAAGCCGACCTCGGAGCTCGCCCGCGAGCTCGGGCTGGAAGAGTCCGGTATCGTCAAACTGGCCTCGAACGAAAATCCGCTGGGCGTCAGCCCGAAGGCGGCGCAGGCGATGCGCGCGGTATTCGATGGACTGGCGCGTTATCCGGACGGCAACGGGTTCGAACTGAAGCGAGCCTTGTCGCGCCGCTTCGGTGTTCCGATGGATGGCATTGTGCTCGGCAACGGTTCGAATGACGTGCTCGAACTCGCGGCGCGCTCATTCCTGGCGCCGGGGCTATCGGCTGTGTATTCACGCCATGCCTTCGCGGTGTACCCGCTGGTGGTGCAGGCAATCGGTGCGCAGGGCATAGTCGTGCCGGCGCGCGAGTTCGGTCATGATCTTGGTGCGATGGCACGCGCAGTGCGGCCTGACACCCGCATCGTATTTGTCGCAAACCCGAACAATCCCACCGGCACGTTCATCGCAGGCCCGGAACTGGAAACATTCATCGCGGGAATCCCACAGCATGTACTGGTGGTGCTCGACGAGGCCTATAACGAATATCTGGAGCCGCAATACCGCTATGACGGCATCGGCTGGCTGAAAAAATATCCGAACCTGATGATCACCCGCACGTTTTCCAAGGTGTACGGCCTGGCAGGCTTGCGCGTGGGTTATGCACTGGCCGCACCGGGTGTCGCCGACCTGATGAATCGCGTGCGCCAGCCGTTCAATGTCAACAGCCTGTCGCTCGCTGCGGCAGCGGCAGCGCTCGATGATGATGCATTCATGCGCGAGAGTTATCAACTCAACCGCCGCGGCATGGCGCAGCTGGTCGCCGGTCTGGACCAGCAGGGCTTGGAACACATACCGTCGTATGGCAATTTTGTGACGTTCAAGGTGCCGGGCGCCGCAGAGATATTCCGAAAACTGCTGCATGCCGGCGTGATCGTGAGGCCGATTGCGAGCTACGACATGCCGGATCACCTGCGCGTATCTGTCGGCCTTGAGTCCGAGAATGCGCGGTTTCTCGGCGCGTTGCGGCAGGCGCTGGCGTAATTGCCTCAGCCAGTTGCGCGCTGGCGCTAAACCGGTATGGTGACGGGTCTTCGCCTATCGTACAAACGGAATTGCCATGCCGGCCAAACTACGCATCAATAAACTCGTTGTCATCGGCGTCGGCCTGATCGGCGGCTCGTTCGCGCTGGCGTTGAAAAAAGCGCGCATGGTCAGGCAGGTGATCGGCGTCGGGCGCAGCCGCAAGAATCTGCAGATCGCGCTGCGGCGAGGCGTTATTGACCGCGCGGAGACTGATATCGCCCGCGCCGTGGCCGACGCCGACCTGGTGCTGATCGGTGCCCCGGTCGGACAGATGCCGGGAATTTTTGCGCGTATGGCGCCGGTGTTATCTCCTGCTACGGTGATTACCGATGCCGGCAGCACCAAGCAGGACGTGATTGTCGCCGCACGCCGGCATCTGGGGGCGTGCTTTCCCCAGTTTGTGCCGGCACATCCGATTGCCGGTACTGAAAACAGTGGCGCGGGCGCCGCGTTTCCGGAATTGTTTCGTGACCGCAATCTGATTCTCGTGCCACAGCCGGAGACGCGTGCTGCGGCAACGCGACTGGTGCGCGCCGCGTGGCTGGCCTGCGGTGCGCGCATCGTACGGCTCGAAGCAGCGGAGCATGACGAGATTTTTGGCGCAGTCAGCCATCTGCCGCATGTGGTGGCTTTCGCCCTGGTCAATCACCTGGCACGACATCCAGATGCGCGGCGGCTGCTCGGGTTTTCTGGCGGCGGCCTGCGCGACACGGTGCGCATCGCGGGCAGTTCTCCGGAAATGTGGCGGGACATCTGTATCGCCAACCGCGCGGCACTGGTGCCGCTGGTCGATGGCTATATCAGTGAACTCGAAACCGCGCGTGCGGCACTGGCGGCAGGTGATGGAGATGCGCTGGAAGCTCTGTTCAGCAGTGCGCAGCGTGCAAGGGCACGATGGCTGGTTCGTGGCAAATAAGACCCGGATGAGGCGCGGTCAAAGAGCATGATACAACCCCATTTTCTCGATCTGCAGCCGATCCGCACAGTGCAAGGCACGGTGCGCTTGCCCGGCTCCAAAAGCATTTCCAACCGCACGCTGCTATTGGCGGCGCTGGCGCAGGGTTCGACGGTATTGCGTGAAGTACTGGATTCGGATGACACCCGGCACATGATCACGGCGCTGCGTGCGCTGGGTGTGCGCTGCGATGAGGCCGGGAAACACGCGGTTGCCGTGCATGGCGTCAATGGCGCGTTTCCCGTCAAGAAAGCCGAATTGTTTCTGGGCAATGCCGGTACCGCAGTGCGTCCGTTGACTGCCGTGCTGGCATTTTGCGGTGGTGAGTATCGTGTCGACGGGGTGGCGCGCATGCACGAGCGGCCAATCGGTGATCTGATCGACGCGTTGCGCCAGTGTGGCGCCGATGTCAGCTATCTGGGAACTGCAGGCTATCCGCCTCTGGCCATACATCCCGGCGAAGTGAAGCCGGCAGGGTCAGTCACCATTCGCGGTGATGTTTCGAGTCAGTACCTGACTGGTTTGCTGATGGCATTACCGCTGCTGCGCACGAAGACGGTGGTGCGCGTCGAAGGTGAACTGATTTCCAAGCCCTATGTCGAGATTACGCTCAATGCGATGCGCCAGTTTGGCGTGCAGGTGGTGCGGGACGGCTGGACGGCTTTTACGGTGCCGGCGGACGCGCGTTATGTCAGTCCGGGCGAGTTGTACGTCGAAGGCGATGCATCATCGGCGTCGTATTTCCTTGCGGCTGGCGCGATCAGCGGACTGAGCGGCGGCGGTCCGGTGCGTGTTGATGGCGTCGGTAGCGACAGCACGCAGGGTGATGTGCGCTTCGCGGCGGCGCTCGAGCAAATGGGCGCGGCAATCAGTACGGGCAAAAATTGGATCGAGGCCACTGCCGGCACCGAAGCGCGCCGGCGCGGCAGGCTGACTGCGGTGGACCTCGACTGCAACCATATTCCTGATGCTGCGATGACACTGGCGATGGCAGCGCTTTTTGCCGACGGCACTACCACGCTGCGCAATATTGCGAGCTGGCGGGTCAAGGAAACCGATCGGCTGGCGGCGATGGCGACAGAACTCACCAAACTCGGTGCGACGGTGGAAGAGGGCGCTGATTACCTGCGCATCACGCCGCCGGTGCAGTGGCGGCCTGCGACGATCGACACCTATGATGACCATCGCATGGCGATGTGTTTTTCGCTGGCGGCATTGGGCGGGGTCCCTGTGCGCATCAACGATCCGGGCTGTGTCGGCAAGACGTTTCCGGATTATTTTCAGGTGCTCGCGGGCATTTCCGGGAAATGAGCGCGGATACCGCACTTCCGCCTGTTATCGCCATCGACGGGCCGTCGGCGTCGGGCAAAGGCACCATCGCGGCTGCGGTGGCACGGCAGCTCGGGTTTCATTACCTCGACAGCGGCGTGCTGTACCGGATCGTGGGTCTGGCCGGAACAGAGCGCGGCGCCAATCTCGACGATGATGCGCAAATGTCCCGTATTGCATTGAATTTAAACATAAAATTTGATGACGGCCGGGTATGGCTCGATCACCGTGATGTGTCGGATCTGGTCCGTGACGAAGGCGCAGGCGCAGCAGCCTCGCGGGTCGGTGCGTTGCCGGGCGTGCGGATCGCCTTGATGGCTCTGCAGCGCGGCTTTCGCCGTGCCCCCGGATTGGTGGCTGACGGTCGGGACATGGCGTCGGTGGTTTTTCAGGATGCGCAGCTCAAAATCTACCTGACTGCGACCGCCGAGGAACGCGCACAGAGGCGCTATAAGCAGTTGATTGATAAGGGGCACAGTGCTAATATCACTGCCCTTTTGCAGGACATTTGCGCGCGCGATTTACGCGATAGTACGCGTGTCGCGGCGCCCCTGCAGAAGTGTGCGGATGCCGTCGAAATAGACACTACAGGTACCCCGGCAGACGCGGTTGTGGCGCAGGTCTTGCGCTTGTATCAGAAACATCAAAAGCAGCAGAAAACGCAGTAAATACGTACTACCAGGTGTCACGGGCCGCTCCGCCTGTGACTTTTTGCAACCACCCTCCCGTTTCTCAAACGGGTGTGATAACCTCCTGATTCCAATGATTAAAACATCCTCCCAAGCAGTACCTTCTGAAAGTTTTGCCGCGCTCTTTGAAGAGAGTCTGGCGACGAAAGAAATGCGCATCGGCGAAGTGATTACCGCCGAAGTTGTGCGTATTGATGACAATTTTGTAGTGGTTAATGCCGGTCTGAAATCCGAAAGCTATGTCGCCGTGGAAGAATTCCATGACGATCGCGGCCAGATCGAAGTGAAGCCTGGTGATTTCGTCAGCGTTGCGATCGAATCGCTCGAAGACGGCCATGGTGAGACCCGTCTGTCGCGTGACAAGGCCAAACGCCTCGCCGCCTGGCACGAACTCGAAGACGCCCTCGAGAAGGGCAACATTGTTTCCGGCATGATCAGCGGCAAGGTCAAAGGCGGCCTCACCGTCATGATCAACGGCATACGCGCGTTCCTGCCCGGCTCGCTGGTGGATACGCGTCCGGTCAAGGACACGACGCCGTACGAAAACAAGGAAATGGAATTCAAGGTCATCAAGCTCGATCGCAAGCGCAACAATGTTGTGGTGTCGCGTCGCGCCGTGCTCGAGGCCAGCCAGGGTGAAGAGCGCCAGAAGCTGCTTGAAAACCTGCGCGAAGGCATTACCGTCAAGGGTATCGTCAAGAACATCACCGATTACGGTGCGTTCGTCGACCTCGGCGGCATCGATGGTCTGCTGCACATCACCGACCTTGCATGGCGCCGCGTCAAACATCCGTCCGAGATGCTCGCCGTCGGTGATGAAGTCACCGCCAAAGTACTCAAGTTCGACCAGGAAAAGAATCGTGTTTCCCTGGGCATGAAACAGCTGGGCGAAGACCCGTGGGTGGGCCTGTCGCGCCGCTATCCGCCGAACACCCGCCTGTTCGGCAAGGTTTCCAACCTGACCGATTACGGTGCGTTTGTGGAGATCGAGCCGGGCATCGAAGGTCTGGTGCATGTTTCCGAAATGGACTGGACCAACAAGAACGTACATCCGTCCAAAGTCGTGCAGCTGGGTGACGAAGTGGAAGTCATGGTGCTCGAGATCGACGAAGAGCGCCGCCGCATTTCGCTGGGCATGAAACAGTGTATGGCGAACCCCTGGGAAGAGTTCTCGATGAACTCCAAAAAGGGCGACAAGGTTACGGGGCAGATCAAATCGATTACGGACTTCGGCATTTTCATCGGTCTCGCGGGCGGCATCGACGGCCTGGTGCATCTGTCGGACCTGTCGTGGAATGTGCCCGGCGAAGAGGCCGTACGCAACTATAAGAAAGGTGACGAAGTCGAGGCGCAGGTGCTGTCGATCGATGTCGAGCGCGAACGCATCTCTCTCGGCGTCAAGCAGCTTGAAGGCGACCCGTTCACCAATTATGTCGGCGGCCACGAGAAAAATTCGGTAGTTACCGGCACGGTCAAGGCAATCGACGCCAAAGGTGCGGTCATTCAGCTCGATGGCGACATGGAAGGCTATCTGCGCGCATCCGAAGTTTCCCGTGATCGCGTGGAAGATATCCGCACCAAACTGAAGGAAGGTGATTCGGTGACGGCGATGATCATCAACGTCGATCGCAAGAATCGCACGATCAACCTGTCGATCAAGGCAAAAGACCTTGCGGAGGATACCGAGGCCATGCAGAAACTGGCTTCGGACAAACAGGCGAGTTCGGGCACGACCAGTCTTGGTGCCCTGCTCAAAGCAAAAATGGATACAGCCAATACTCAACAATAAGGGAGCATCATGACCAAGTCGGAGTTGATCGCGAAACTGGCGGCACGCTATCCGCAGCTTGTGGCCAAGGACGCCGAACTGGCGGTTAAGATGATTCTTGATGCCATGGGCAAGAGCCTGTCGCAGGGCCAGCGCATCGAGATTCGTGGCTTTGGCAGCTTCGGGCTCAACTATCGACCGCCGCGCACCGGGCGCAATCCGAAATCCGGTGAACGCGTGCAGGTGCCTGCCAAATACGTGCCTCATTTCAAGGCCGGCAAGGAACTGCGCGAACGCGTCGATCTGAAGAAATAACGGACGATCAGGCATCGTTCCTTCACGCGGCATGGCTACGGCCATGCCGCTTTTTTTATGCGCTGCGGGATCCTCGGTTCAGGACGAGCATGATATTCTCGCTACACTATGAATCTGGTCATGTGGATCTTCAGGATCGTGCTGTTTCTGCTGATCCTGTCATTTGCGATCGTCAATACCGACCCGGTCACGATTCGCTACTACCTGGGGTTCCAGTGGGAAGCCCCGCTGGTCGTCGCGTTGCTCGCGGCCGCCGGTCTGGGTGCGCTGCTGGCCCTGCTGGCGGGCCTGTTCCAGGCGCTGCGGCTGCGTCGGCAGATCGCGGCCCTGAAGCGGGAATTGCGTGCGGCGCAGTCGACGCCGCCACCGGCCGGTGGAACCCTGCCGCCGCCACCAGACCTGTTGTGATGCGTTAGCCCCATGGATGTCGAACTGTGGTGGCTGCTGGCGTTGCCGCTGTTCTTCGCACTCGGCTGGATGGCCGCACGCGTTGACATCCGCCAGATCGTATCTGAATCCCGCCTGCTGCCGGCTTCGTATTTCAAAGGTTTGAATTTCCTGCTAAACGAGCAACCGGACAAGGCCATCGAAGCCTTTCTCGAGGTTGCCAAGGTCAATCCGCAGACCGTTGAACTGCATTTTGCGCTGGGCAACCTGTTCCGTCGCCGCGGTGAGGTCGAGCGTGCGATCCGCATGCATCAGAATCTTGCGGAACGGGAGGATCTTGCGCAGGATCAGAAGTTTCAGGCGTTGCTTGAACTGGCGCAGGATTACCTGAAGGCCGGCCTTCTCGACCGGGCGGAAGAGCTGTTTCAGAAGCTGGATGATTCGCCGCATGCGGAAACCGCGCTGCGTTTCCTTCTCGAAATCTACGAGCAGGAAAAAGACTGGCACAAGGCCATCATTACTGCGGAAAAACTGGAAGTGCTCAGCGGGCGTTCGTTCCAGAAGGAGATCGCCAATTTCTACTGCGAGATGGCTGCGCGGGAACTGATGCAATCGCGACCCGCCGAAGCGCGGCCGCACCTGGCTGAAGCGCTCGCGCATCACCGGCTGTGCGTGCGTGCGAACATGCTGCTCGGTGACATGGAGCGCGATCTGGGCAACGGGCAGGCGGCAATCGCCGCGTGGCAGCGTATCGAATCCCAGAACCCGGCCTACTTGTCACTCGTTGCCGAACGTCTGCTCAATGCCTATCGGGGGGACGGACGGCCCGAAGAAGGCCTGAATCTGCTGCGTGGCTTTCTCGAGAAATACGCGTCGCTGGATCTGCTCGACTTGGTGTATCAGGCGACGCTGGCTGCGAGTGGCTCGCAGGAAGCCTACCGGCTGGTGCGCGACGAAGTCCGGCGCACCCCGACGCTACTGGGGCTGGACAAGCTGCTCGAGGCACAACTGCTCGACGTGCCTGCGGAGCGCCGTCAGGACCTGCAGATGACGAAGCAACTGATCCATCAGCACACGCGCAGTCTGGCGATGTACAAATGCGAGCACTGCGGGTTTCGTGCGCGGCAGTTCTACTGGCATTGTCCGGCCTGCGGTGAATGGGAAACCTATGCGCCGCGGCGCACCGAGGAGAAGGGAATTCCGGTATGAGCGCGGGGAAAAAAGGGTCGCGCGTCGTGGTCGCGCTGGATTTTCAGGAAGTCGATGCGGCGCTCGATTTTGTGCGGCGGCTTGATCCTGCACTTTGCCGCATCAAAGTGGGCAAGGAATTGTTTACCGTCGCCGGGCCGGCGCTGGTCGAGCAGCTGGCCGGACGCGGGTTCGACGTGTTTCTTGATCTGAAGTATCACGACATACCGAATACGGTCGCTGCTGCCTGCAAGTCTGCGGCGGCGCTGGGCGTCTGGATGATGAATGTGCACGCCAGCGGCGGGCGGGCAATGATGCAGGCAGCACGCGAGGCGCTTGCCGGATTGCCGCGGCCGCCGCTGCTGATTGCGGTCACGGTCCTGACCAGCCTCAATGCGGATGATTTGCGCGAAATCGGTCATGCCGAATCGCCGCAGGCGCTGGCCGAAAGGCTGGCGCGCCTCGCAGCAGCCAGCGGCATGGACGGCGTGGTCTGCTCCGCACAGGAGGCGCCACTGCTGCGCCGGGCCTGTGGCCAGTCGTTCTGTCTCGTGACCCCCGGCATACGTCTGGCCGATACGGCGCAGGATGACCAGAAGCGCATCGTCACGCCGCAGACTGCCATCAGCAATGGCGCGGACTATCTGGTCGTCGGGCGGCCGATTACGCGTGCGGCAGATCCGCTCGCGGTGCTCGAGCGTATCAACGCCGACGTCAGCGCCGCACTCAGCCGGTAAAATAGAGACTTCATGATCAAGACAAAACGCGCCGGGAAAACAGGCACGGGCCGCACTATGCGGGCGGCACCGGTGACGCCATTGCGCGGGCGGATTCGCCGTGCCCGGATACTGGTGGTCGGTGACGTAATGCTCGACCGTTACTGGTTCGGCGAGGTCAGCCGCATTTCCCCGGAGGCACCGGTGCCGGTGGTCAAGGTCGATCGGGTCGAGGAACGTCCGGGCGGCGCGGCCAACGTCGCGCGCAACGCCGCGGCGCTGGGGGCAAAGGCGTCGCTGCTGTCGGTCGTCGGGCGTGACGAGGCCGGACGCCGTCTGCGGCAAATGCTCAAGCGTGAACATATCACCGCGAGTCTGCATAACGACCCGACGGTTGCGACGACCGTGAAACTGCGCGTGATCGGCCGGCAGCAGCAGCTGTTGCGCGCGGATTTTGAAACGCTGCCGAGCCATGAAGTGCTGGCGTCCAAGCTCAAGGATTTCCAGCGGCTGCTGAAGGGTTGCAGCGTCGTCATCCTGTCGGATTACGGCAAGGGCGGACTCGCGCATATTGCGCGGATGATCGCGCTGGCGCGCCGCGCCGGGGTGCCGGTGCTGGTCGATCCCAAAGGCAATGACTATTCACGTTATCGCGGTGCCACGCTGGTGACGCCGAACCGTGCCGAGTTGCAATCGGTCATCGGCGACTGGAGCAGCGAACAGGCGCTTACCGCAAAAGCGCAGCGCCTGCGAGAACGCCTGGGCTTCGGCGCGGTGCTGATGACGCGCAGCGAGGAGGGCATGACGTTATATCAGCGCGGCAAGCGGGTGCATGTGCCGGTGCAGGCGCGCGAAGTCTATGATGTCAGCGGCGCCGGTGACACGGTGATCGCAACCGTAGGCGTCATGCTGGCCGCCGGGCAGGATCTGGAGAGCGCGATGC
This sequence comes from Betaproteobacteria bacterium, assembly GCA_029883965.1. GTDB lineage: Bacteria > Pseudomonadota > Gammaproteobacteria > Burkholderiales > SG8-41. The sequence goes on along the minus strand of JAOUIN010000019.1, from coordinate 2,504 downwards.
GCATTGCCAATCGCGCTGCCGGCATTGTCGTCGGCAAATTCGGGACGGCGGTGGTTTACCCCGATGAGCTTTTTCCGGCCGAAGCGACGGGAGAAAAGGCATGATGTATGTGGTCACCGGGGCCGCCGGGTTCATCGGCGCCAATCTGGTCAAAGGCCTGAATGCGCAGGGCATCACCGACATCCTCGCGGTGGATGATCTCACGCAGGGGGACAAGTTCCGCAATCTGGTGGATTGCACGATTGCGGATTACATCGACAAGGATGAGTTTCTCACGCGCGTGCGTGCCGGCGACTTTCGCCGCGAGTTCAAGGCCATATTTCATCAGGGTGCGTGCTCGGACACCACGGCCAGTGACGGCCGTTACGTCATGGACACCAACTACGCCTACTCGTGCGCATTGCTGGATTTCTGCACGGCCGACCTGATACCGCTGATTTATGCATCGTCGGCAGCAACCTATGGTGCCAGCGACAAATTCAGCGAAGAACCGGGCTGCGAGGGGCCGCTGAATGTCTACGGCTATTCGAAACTGCTGTTTGACCAGCGCGTGCGGCGGCTGCCGCCCGGCGGGTCGCAGGTCGTGGGGTTGCGCTATTTCAACGTCTACGGCGACCGCGAGCAGCACAAGGGGCGCATGGCGTCGGTGGCCTATCACTTCTTCAACCAGTATCGCGCGGATGGGCATGTGCGCTTGTTTGAAGGCAGCGGCGGTTATGGCAATGGTGAACAGCGCCGCGATTTCGTATCGGTCGAGGATGTGGTCAAGGTCAACCTGTTTTTTCTGCAGAATCCGCGCAAATCCGGCGTATTCAATTGCGGCACCGGTGCGGCGCAGTCGTTCAACGATGTCGCCGTAGCGACCGTGAACGCTTGCCGTGCGGCTGCGGGCGAGCCGCCTCTGTCCCTGGCCGACATGCAGCAGCAGCGCATCGTGCGCTACATCCCCTTTCCCGGGGACCTCAAGGGCAAATACCAGAGCTATACCCAGGCCGACCTGACGGCGCTGCGGGCGACGGGTTACCAGGATTCGTTTTTGACCGTCGAGCAGGGTGTGGCGGGGTACTGTAAACAGTTGCTGGCAAAAACCGGGGACTGATCGATGTACAAGACTCTGGAAGATTTTGTCGGCAATACGCCGCTGGTCAGGCTGAAGCGCATACCGGGCAGGACCAGCAACGTGATTCTGGCCAAGCTGGAGGGCGACAATCCCGCAGGATCGGTGAAAGACCGGCCGGCGCTGTCGATGATCCGCCGCGCGCAGGAACGTGGCACGATCAAACCCGGCGACACGTTGATCGAGCCCACCAGCGGCAATACCGGCATCGCTCTGGCCATGGCTGCGGCGATCATGGGTTACCGCATGGTGCTGGTCATGCCGGAAAATCAGTCGCTCGAACGGCAACAAACCATGCGCGCCTACGGTGCAGAACTGGTGCTGACGCCCAAGGAAGTCAGCATGGAGGGCGCACGTGATGTCGCAGAACGCATGGTGCGCGAGGGCCGCGGTGTCATGCTCGACCAGTTTTCGAATCCGGACAATCCGCGCGCACACTATGAAGGCACGGGGCCTGAAATCTGGCGCGATACCGAAGGGCGGGTGACCCATTTCATTTCGAGCATGGGTACGACCGGCACGATCATGGGCGTGTCGCGTTTTCTCAAGGAGAAGAATCCCGAAATCCGGATCATCGGCTGCCAGCCATCGGAGGGATCGCAGATTGCGGGCATCCGCAAATGGCCCGAAGCGTACCTGCCGAAGATCTGCGACTGGTCCCGGGTCGATCGCGTGGTCGAGGTCACGCAGAACGACGCTGAAGTCATGGCGCGACGGCTTGCGCGCGAGGAAGGCATCTTCGCCGGAGTCTCTTCGGGCGGTGCGGTGTGGGCGGCGCTACAGATCTCGGCGGAGGTGCAGGACGCCGTCATTGTCACCATCATCTGTGATCGTGGTGATCGTTACCTGTCGACCGGTGTTTTTCCCGGCACCTAAGTAAATAACATAAGTATTTGTTTTTAAAGGTCTTTTTGTGAATCCCGTGCTGGTGTTTGATATCGAGACAGTCCCTGATGTCGCGGGCATCCGTCGTCTGCACGCGCTCGATGCGACAGTGTCCGACCATGACGTCGCCGAAATGGCATTCCAGCTGCGGCGGCAAACGACCGGCAACGATTTTCTGCCGCATTATCTTCATCGCGTGCTGGTGATCTCGTGCGTGCTGCAGGACCGCGACAGCTTCAAGGTCTGGTCGCTGGGCGCTGCGGGCGAGAGCGAGGGCGAGATCATCCAGCGTTTTTTTGACGGCATCGAGAAATACACGCCGCAGCTGGTGTCGTGGAACGGCGGCGGGTTCGATCTGCCGGTGCTGCATTACCGTGGCCTGATGCACGGCGTGAAGGCAGCGCGTTACTGGGATATGGGCGAGGACGACCGTGAATTCAAATGGAACAATTACATCAGCCGCTACCACCAGCGTCATCTTGACCTGATGGACCTGCTGGCG
>JAOUIN010000185.1 GCA_029883965.1 Betaproteobacteria bacterium | reverse complement strand
GGGCAGCTCCACCCACGCCATCGTCAGTTCCATATTGGAAGGTAACCACGGGCTCAAAGCCGCGGATTACAGCGTCGTTCCCGGCAACGAAGGCCGGCTCGCCCAGTTCCTGCAGCAGAATGAAGTCGATGCCGCCTCCATCCGCTCGGTGACCATCGCTCAAATGAGCCAGGACATCAAACTGGTCCACCTCGCCAGTGTCGTCGATGAGTGGAAGAAGCTGACCAAGAACACCGCGGCACCGATACTCGCGGTGTCGATTGTGCATAGCGACTATGTTGCGCAAAATCCGGAAGCCGTCGCCAAGTTCATTGCCGCGACGCGCAAGGCGCTGGAATTCGGCTCCAAGAACAAGGACAAGGTTGCCGAGTTGCTGGAAAAAGCCGCCAACATGAAACCCGCTGCGGCCAAAGCCTACGCCTCGCAGTGGGACGGCGCCTACATGGCCAGCTTCGAAGCCGGCGATGTCGCATCGCTGAAACGCATGCACGCCATCCGCAAGGCCTCCGGCGCCGCCAAGTCCGACCCGCCCGATGCCGCCTTCATGACGGGACCATACGATCGCTCCAAAAGCATCAAATAACGACGCGTCATGGCAGTCAGGAAACTGCGCGTGCACATCGAAAGCACGCGCAAGAAAGACCGTCTTTTTCATGTCACCCGGGCGCACTGGGATGCCGCCTGCAGGCGGCATCCCGCCCTTGCGCGCCGGCTCGACGTCACGCTGAGCTGGGACGGCGATGCGCTGGATGCCGCGCTGCCCGATGTCGATGTGCTCATCGGCGTGCCGGCGGTGCGTGACAATCTCAAGACGCGCGCACCGAAACTGCGCTGGGTGCATTCGCCTTCCGCCGGTGTTGACGGCGTACTCCCGCTAAGCTGGCTGCCGCGCGGCGTGGTGTTCACCAACAACAGCGGCGCTCATGGCGTCAAGGCCGAGCAGTACATGAGCATGGCCTACCATCTGATCAACACACGCATGGCCGCCATGATCGCCAACCAGCAGCGCAAGCGCTGGGAGTCATTGTTTTCGCCCAGCATCATCGGCAAAACCGCAGTGGTGATCGGCCTCGGCGATCTCGGTGAAGCCGCTGCACGCGCCGCAAAAAAAGCCGGGCTCAAGGTCATAGGCGTGCGCCGCAGCGCGCAGAAAAACTGCCATGCCGACAGGGTCGTGAGCTACAAACAACTGGACCGCGTGCTGCCACAGGCGGATTTTGTCGCGGTCGCCGTGCCATTGACGCCGGAAACCCGCGGCATGATCGGAAAAAAACAACTGGACCTGCTCAAACCCACCGCCGGCGTCATCAACATCGGCCGCGGCCCCGTGGTGGACAACGCCGCGCTGGCGGCAAAACTGCGGCGCGGCCAACTCGGCGGCGCCGTGCTCGATGTGGTCGACACCGAACCCCTGCCCGCGAACTCGCCGCTGTGGACGACACCCAACCTGATCCTCACGCCGCACGTATCGTGCGACGACGGCGAGCATTATGTCGATATCACTCTGGACCTGTGGTTTGCAAACCTTGCCCGATTCGTCACGGGAAAAACGCTGCAACACCGCATCAATCCGAAGCTGGGTTATTAGGCCATGGCTATGTCGAGCCACACCCCGCCGCCGGGAAAACTCAATATCGACCATATCGCACACTTCGTGCCGCACATCGATACGGCCGGCACGGCGCTGACGCAGGCCGGCTTTACGCTGACGCCATTCTCCGAACAATCGCACCGCCTCGAACCCGGCGGTCCACTGAGACCTGCGGGCAGCGGCAACCGCTGTGTGATGCTGCGTGAAGGTTATCTCGAATTCCTGACGCCCACCGGAGATACCGGCATCGCCCACCAGTTGCGCAGCGCAATCCAGCGCTACACCGGTGTACACCTGATCGCGCTGGGCACCACAACACCGGAAGCCGACCACGCACGCCTGGCGAGGCAGGGGTTCAAACCGCTGCCCGCGGTCGCGCTGCAACGTGAGATCGGCACCGAAAGCGGCACCGACACCGCGCGCTTCACCGTCGTGCGCGTGCCGCCGGGCACTATGGCCGAAGGCCGCATCCAGTACTGCCAGCAGCACACGCCGCAGTTGCTGTGGCAGCCACGCTGGCTGGACCATCCCAATCGCGCGCGCGGACTCGCCGCGGTGATCATCTGCGTCGCCGATCCACAGGAAGCGGCACAGCGCTATGCCCGGTTCCTCGGCTTGCTGGCGCAGGTCTCCGGCAGTCAATGGCGCATCGACACCCAGCGGGGCTCGCTGCTGTTCGTCACGCCCGATGAAATCAAACAGCAACTCGGCCTGGTCGCGCCGGCGCTGCCGTGGATTGCCGGTTACGTCCTCACCAGCGACAACCTCGCAACGACCCGCAGCGTGCTGACGGCAGCACAATGTGATGTGCGTGAAACAGAGTCCGGGCAATTACTGCTGCAATGGCCCGGCGATGTGGGGGGCATCGTTCTGTTCCAGCAAACCGGCAATACTTTGCCGGCATTAGCCAAATAACACGCACCTTATTGTTTTTATTGGAATTTTATGATTTCTTTCGATGAGACTTTTGATGTCGTGATAGTCGGCTTCGGCCTCGCCGGCGGCATTGCGGCACTGAACGCGGCACAGGCCGGCGCAAAAACCCTGCTCATCGAGAAATCCACGGTGCCCGGCGGCCTGTCGATCTGCTCTTACGGCGCCGTGCGCAGCGCGCACGATCCGGCACAAGCCTTCGCCTATCTGCAATCGACCAATGCCGGCCGCACACCCGACGATGTAGTTCGCGCACTGGCTGACGGCATGTGCGAGCTCGAAGATTATGTGCGCGAACTCGCCCGGATCAACGACGCGCGCGTCATCACGTCGGTCGAGGAGAATGCCGAACGCGAAAAAGCCGGCGACCTTTACCGCCGCCAGATCCGCGGCAACTATCCGCTGCCCGGCACCGACACCTTCTATCACACGTCCGTGGTGGATGTGCCCGGCTTCAAGGCACGTGATGCCTATCCGTGGGCCAACGGCGCGCCCAACGGTCCCAAGCTGTTCAAGGTCGTGCACGACAACGTCGTCGCTGCCGGGGTCGAGATCCGCCTCGGTACCGGCGCACAGCGGCTGATTGCCGATCCCGCAACGCGCGAAGTGCGCGGCGTCACGGTATTGCGCGAAGGCTGCGAACGCCACATTGGCGCACGGCGCGGCGTGATCCTCGCCAGCGGCGGCTTTGAAGGCAACGCCGACATGAAAGCGCAGTTCCTCGAAGCGCATCCGGTGTTCAACGCCGCCGCGCGCTGCAACACCGGCGATGGCATCCGCATGGCACAGGACCTCGGGGCGGCGCTGTGGCACATGTGGCATGTGCACGGCGCCTACGGTTTTCGCCACACTGATCCGGCTTATCCCTACGGCATCCGCGTCAAGCGCTTCCCCGACTGGTTTCCGGGCGAGCCCGACAAGGTCAACCTGAAAATGGCGTGGATCGTGCTCGACCATGATGGTCAGCGCTTCATGTCCGAATACCAGCCGTACACCCAGGATACCGGCGTACGCCCGCTGGGCCGCTTTGATCCGCTGACACAGAAGTTCGCACGCAATCCCGCCTACCTGATTTGTGACGACGCCGGCCGCAGGCTCTACCCGCTGGGCAAAGCCACTTCCAACGATGAAGGCCTGCGCTATGACTGGAGCGATGACAATCAGCGGGAAATCGATAACGGCATCCTCAAGCGTGCCGACACGCTGGGCGAACTCGCCGGACAACTCGGGCTGGACGCCAAGGCGGTCGCAGTCAGTGTCGCGCGCTGGAATGCACTGTGCGCAGCAGGCGGCGATACCGATTTCGGCCGTCCAGCGGGCAGCATGCTGCCGATCATCCAGCCGCCCTACTACGGCGCACCGGTTTATCCGGTCATCTCCAACACCCAGGGCGGGCCTGTACACGACGCCCAGTCACGCGTGATCGATGTCTACGGCCTGCCCATTCCGCGGCTTTATGCCGCAGGCGAATGCGGCAGCTCCTTCGGTCACCTCTACCTGTCGGGCGGCAACATTGCCGAATGCGTGGTGACGGGACGCATAGCCGGACGCCATGTCGCGCAACTGAAACCACTGAAATCCTGAACGGCGCGGGACGGACCGGCTCGCCCGCCCGACGCCAGTTGCGATTACAGGTTGGGCTGAATGCCCGCGGACTTGACGATTTTTGCGTATTTGACGATGTCGGTCCTGATCGTCGCGGCAAACTGCTCGGGCGTGCCACCCAGCGGCTCATAGCCGAGTCCGCCGAGGCGCTGCACTACTTCCGTCGATTTCAAACCGGCGCCGATGGCGCTGTTCAGCTTGGCCGCAACATCCCTGGATACACCGGCCGGCGCCACCACGCCGAACCATGGCGACAGTTCATAACCGGGAAGCCCCGATTCCGCAATCGTGGGTACATCACGGTCGGCGCTCGAACGCTTGCTTCCGGTGACGCCGATCACCCGCAACTTGCCTGCATCGGCATGCGGTTTGATCACCGCCAGGTCGGCCAACATCATGTCAATCTGGCCACTGACCACATCGATCAGCGCCGGCGCCGTACCCTTGTACGGCACATGCACGATATCCGTCTGCGACATCGACTTGAGCATTTCCGCGGCCAGACTCGACATGCTGCCCATGCCCGACGACCCGTAGCTCAGATAACCCGCCTTCTTGCGGGCCACCACAATCAGCTCCTTTACATTTTTGGCCGGTACCGTCGGATTCACCGCCAGCGCATAGGGCACGATCGCGACATTGATGATCGGCGTGAAATCCTTGACCGGATCGTACGCCAGTTTTGCATACAGGCTGGGTGCCACCGCCAGATTGCTGGAACCGCCCATCGCAATTGCGTAACCATCCCCGGGCAGGCGCGATGCCGCTTCCAGACCCA
>JAOUIN010000184.1 GCA_029883965.1 Betaproteobacteria bacterium | reverse complement strand
CGAGTCGCCGTCGATACGCGGCCACAAGGCTTCGGTGATGCGCTCAACCGGAACATCCCGCGCGCCGCAGGCAATCAACACGCGCAACAGGTCCAGAGGACGTCGCTGCGCTTTGCCGGTGAAGGTTACCGGTTCATCATTTCGTAACAGCCGGAACTGGCCCAGAGTGCGCACCCGGTATGGCCATGGCCAATCGGCATTTGCCGCATCTGCTGCGTCCAGCACCAGCCCGCGGCTGTGGATGATGTTTGATACGAACTCCCGCTCAATGCCTGCTTCCAGCGCGTGACTGCAAAGTCCGGCAAGCATTTCAGGGCGCCACAGCAGAAAACTGAGGTAGTTGCGCGGCGTGGCGATTTCGAGCGCGAGTTTCAAGGCGCGCATGCCGGAACGCGGGCGTTTCCCGCTTTCCAGCGCGACTGATGCGTACGTCATCAGGCCGGTGAAATCGAGCAGATGATTGGGTATTTTCCGGGCCGTGTCGTATACCCGCTGAAAATGTGCGAGTGCTCCGCGTATGTCGCCGACCTCATACAGTACCTGGGCAGCCGCCATGCGGCATAACGCTTCAAAATGCGGGCTGCCGAGTTCGATCGCAGCCGTCAGTGCGAGGCGTTGCTGCTGATACGCTGCCGTAGTGTCGTGTTTGAGCAGCGCAAGCCACGTTGCGAACAGATGCAGCAGACAGGCATCAAAGCGTGCACGGGGTCCCGGCAGTCGGGTCGATTCGCCGAGCATGCGCTCGGCCGCTTCGACATTGCCCCCGGCGAGAGCGCCGCCTGCGCCCAGTGCGAGCAGTTGATGGATCATGACGTGCGCACCGGTGCTGCGTTCGATCTCGAGGCCCTCGTGAACCGCGCGCAGGCATTCATCCGACTGCGCGGTGAGCATGAAATAGCTTGCTTCAGTCAGCTTGAGCATGCCCTGCTCGAATGGCGAAGCCTCGTGTCGCAGCAGTACGGATTGCAGCCCGCGGATGATCTGTTCTGCCTTGGGGTAATGGCCGGCCCAGGCGATACTCAACGCCACCCGGGTTTCCACATGCATGCGCAAGCCGGGATCGGGTTGGCTGTGCGAGGCGGTGTGAGCGCGCTCAACCCAGTATTCGAGATCCGGGTGCTGTGGTTGCCGCACCATCATCGACGCGGAAAGGCTGCTCGCGACGCGCGCTTCCAGAGCGGGGTCGAGTGTCTGCGGAGGCTCCCGCAGCAACGCCCCGGTATCGGCGATCCAGCGGTCGAGCAGGGCGAAGTCGTCGAGTTCATACAGCACGGCATCCATTGCGCCCGAACTTGTGAGCAGCAATCCGGAATAATCAGGTTTCTGCTGTTTCCGAAACAGCATATGGGCCTGTTCAAAAAGCAGCCGTGCTTCGCGCGGAGAAATCGATACACGGCTCATTGCAAGCCAGTAGAGCAGCCAGGGATGCCGATGGTGTACTTCCTGCGGCAGGCCGTAGATCCATTGTGCAACCGTCTCGCCCATGCCGCGTTCAAGCATCAGGTCTGCGCTGCTCTCGATGATCGCTACGATGGGCGGCCAGTCGCCGCCTTCACGCAGGAGCGTGATCGCGTCGCCCGGCAGCCCTTCGCTGACCAGCAGATCGGCGGACGTCCGTCGCAGACTCGAGCGATGACTCTTGTCCAGAACTGCGTTGGCGCGTGCGATCAGAAACTCGCGCATCAGCGGGTGGTACTGATAAACGACCTGAGGCTGCGCCTGTTTCTGCGAAACGAACTGGTTGTTGTCGTACAGCGCTTTCAGTATCGATCCGCTGTCTGCTATGCCGGTGAGGCGTTCCGCCATTGCAGCGGTCATCTGCGGCAGATATGAGGTTGCGAGCATCAAATCCCTGGTGCGCCCGTCGATTTTCTGGAAAATTTCGCCGGCGAGATAGTCGAAAACCAGTCCCGGTGTCGACAGATCGGCCGGTGTTGCCAGCGCGTCGGCCGGCGCGGTCTGGTCCATCATCAGGATCAGGCCGGCGGCCCAGCCCTGGGTTTTTTCGTAGAGATCAGCCAGCATGCCCGGCGGCAGTGCGAGCCCGCGTTGGGCGACGATGGCATCGGATTCTTCGCGCGTGAGCTGGAGTTCACGCCAGCCGATGACTTCCAAAGTCCTGTTGGCACGCAGCCTCGCCAGTTGCGGAGGCGGTTCACTGCGACTGATGATGGCGAGACCGCCGCTCGCCGGCAGTTCTGCCATGCCGATGCGCATGATTTCGTGGAACGCGGATTGCGGCGGGACCTCGTGATATCCGTCGAGGACCAGTGCAAAGGGTTCTCCGAGGCGCTGGTAGAGCGCCTGGAAGTACCTGCGTGCGAAGGTCGGCAGGCCCGCATGGTATTCAGGTGCAATCTGTGGCAATCGCGCCGGCTTGCGGCGGGCAAGGCGTGCCGTTGCATGATCCAGATAATAAAAAAACGATGCCACATCGGCATCGCTCTCGTCCAGCTGATACCAAACGGATGGAATTCCGGCGTGTTCCAGATAACTTGCCGCTGCGGTGGTCTTGCCGCAACCGGGCGGGCCGGTGACCCAGATGATGGACCCGCCGCGTACCCGGTCCAGCATGCCGAACAGGCGTTCGCGCGGGATGATGCCGGCGAGGCTGGGCCGCGTGGTTTTGGCAAGCGATACGGATTGCGTGGCCATGCGGTGGGCGGTAGCGGGTGCGTACCGGAAGCGTCGATGGCCGATTTTATCTCGATTCGTGTCTACGGTTCTCGGTGTTGCGGCGGGGTGGGGCGTGTCGGCGCTCGAGGCCATAGGCGCGGGCCTGGCGGTGCTGCTGATGCCGCAGACGAACCACGTCAAGACCATCGGCGTGGTACACGGTCAAGTTATCGGCAGCATCACCGCGATGGCAGGTTCACGCGCTGAAAAAAGGACGGGCGCGTAGTTGCGCACGGGTCCCGGACCCCAATCTCGTCGCGGCCGGGCAAGCGTCTTTTTTCGAAGTCTGCGAGCAGTTCCCCGCAAAATGCGGGATCCGGATTATTCATCAAGTAAAACAAATATTTGCGCGTTTTCCCGGTTGCCCGTGTATGGGGCGCCGTGTATGCTGAATTCCATAACGTCGGCTCCTAATTTTTGCGGCGAAGCGTTTCGTTCCGCGTACGGTGGAGGTGGTGTGATGGTTACTGTACTGACGGTCCTGGCCGCAATCGTGGTTGCCTGGGTTCTTGCCTACCATCGTCTGCCGGCTGTGGCCTGGGCTGCTGCGTTTGCCGCACTGTTGTTCGGTTATGGCATTGCCGGCTGGTGGTCGGCGGGGTGGCTGGCGTTGAGCTGGCTGATATTGATCGGCGTGGCGGCGTTGACGATACCTTCGCCGTTGCGTCGCAAGCTGATCAGCACCCGGCTGCTGCAGGTGTTCCGCCGAATTCTGCCGGCGGTATCACAAACCGAACAGGAAGCGCTGGAAGCCGGCACGGTGTGGTGGGACGGCGAACTCTTCAGCGGCAAGCCGGACTGGAAAAAACTGCTGGCTTATCCCAAGCCGACGCTGAGTGCCGAAGAGCAGGCGTTCATCGACGGTCCGCTGCGCGAGTTGTGCGAGATGCTCAGCGACTGGGAGGTCACCTACGAGATGACCGACATGCCGCCGCACGTGTGGCAGTTCATCAAGGACCATGGTTTTCTCGGCATGATTATCCCCAAGGAATACGGGGGTAAGGGTTTCTCCGCGCTGGCGCATTCCCGGATTGTGATGCAGCTGAGTACCCGCAGCGGTACTGCGGCAGTTTCCGTGATGGTGCCCAATTCACTGGGGCCCGGCGAACTGCTGCTGCATTACGGTACCAGGGAACAGAAGGAACACTATCTGCCGCGGCTGGCGAAAGGGCTTGAAATACCCTGTTTCGCACTGACCAGTCCGGAGGCCGGGTCGGATGCCGGCGGCATTCCGGATTTCGGCATTGTCTGCAAGGGCGAATGGCAGGGTAGATCCGACGTGCTCGGCATCCGCCTGACGTGGGAAAAGCGTTACATCACGCTGGGGCCGATCGCGACGCTGCTGGGTCTGGCGTTCCGCCTCTACGACCCCGATCATCTGCTGGGCAAAAAAGACGACATCGGCATCACGCTCGGGCTGGTGCCTACCGACACCCCCGGCGTGCATATCGGGCGCCGTCATCGCGCGATGACCGCGACGTTCATGAACGGGCCGAACTGGGGCAAGGACGTGTTTATCCCGATGGACTACATCATCGGCGGCGTCGAACAGGTTGGTCAGGGCTGGAAGATGCTGATGAACTGCCTTGCCGCAGGACGCTCGATTTCTCTGCCGGCCAATGGCGTCGGCATTGCGAAGCTTTCCACGCTAACTACCGGCGCCTATGGTCGCGTGCGTCAGCAGTTCAAGCTGCCGATCGGTCGCTTTGAGGGCGTGGAGGAGGCAATGGCGCGCATCGCCGGCAATCTCTATGTAATGGATGCGGCACGGGTGATGACCGCGGGCGCGGTCGATCTCGGCGAGAAGCCATCGGTCATATCTGCCATCGTCAAATACCACCTGACCGAGCGCGGGCGCCAGGTCGTCACTGATGCGATGGATGTGCACGGTGGCAAGGGCATCTGCATGGGGCCCAATAACTACCTCGCCAGCGCCTACATGCAGGCACCGATCGCGATTACCGTCGAAGGCGCCAACATCCTGACCCGGACCATGATCATTTTCGGGCAGGGCGCGATCCGCGGTCATCCGTTTGTGCTGAAGGAGATCGATGCGACGCGCGAGCAGAATCCGCAAAAGGCGCTGCGCGATTTCGATCGGGCCTTCTTCGGTCACGTGGCATTCACGATGTCGAACGTGGCGCGCGTGTTGTGGATGGGCATTTCCGGTGCGCGCCTGACGCCGGTGCCGGGTGCGCCCGAACTGCGCCACTACTATCAGCAGCTCACGCGGCTTTCAAGCGGTTTT
>JAOUIN010000183.1 GCA_029883965.1 Betaproteobacteria bacterium | reverse complement strand
GCCGCAACCGCGCAGGCGATCTGCCGACAGTTTGAGCACGCGTGCGGGTTTCATGTCGCCCACTTCCGTGGCGAACCGGTCCCACACACTTTGTGCGGCCTTCACCGAAATCTGCTGACCGATGATCGAGCGTGCGAGGGTCTGGAACGCATCACCGCGGCTGGCAAGCGTGATGCCCTTGTAACGCGCGATCAGTTCGCCGAGCACGGGATCGGCTGCGCTGAGGCTGCGAGTGGCGCGTTTCCAGTATGCGGGTGATTTCATTCGCTTTCCTGTCTGCGGCGCTGGAGGCGGCGGCGCCACGTCAAATAGACATACAGGCGCCAGGCGCCGTCCACGAGTACATAGCCCAGGGCTGCCAGTGTCACCGCCAGCAACGGCAGGCCCACGGCCAGCGGTTTGCCCAGCGACAGCATCCAGTCGATCAGTGCGGGTATCCAGTCGAGCCAGCCCTGATCGGCCATGCTGAATGTCGCGGGTTCCTGTTTCGGGACTTCGGTCATGGTTACCAGCGCGCCATAGCGGTAGGCGACGTAATACAGCGGCACGATGGTCAGCGGATTGGTGTACAGCGTGGTCAGTGCCGCCACCGGCAGGTTGACGCGGAAGATAATCGCGAGGATGACGCCGGTGAGGATCTGCAAGGGTCCGGGGATCAGGCCGGCGAACAGGCCCACCGCGACGCCGCCGGCGACCGAGCGGCGGTGCAGATGCCACAGGTTGTGGTGCTTCAGCCACGGCCCGAACCAGGCGATCCAGCGGTTGCTGAGAATCGACTCGTGGGTCGGGAGGTATTTGCGGAAAAATTTGCGGGGCATGGGCGGTGGCGGTCGTTTGAGCGGATTTGTTGCCGGTCCGGTCAGCGGCGATCGCAGCGCTACGTTATGGAACCATGGTCGTCGCGCCTATTATCGCCTTTGCCGCGGGTGTGTGGTGGCTGCAGCAGCAGGCGGTGCTGCCGGCGATGTCGGGCGCCGTGCTGCTGCTTGCGGGGCTCCTGTCGATGCTGCTGCTGCGCGGCCCTGGTCGCGTGCGCTACTGGCGGCGCGCTCTGATGCTGCTGCTGTGCGCAGGTGCCGGATTCTTCTGGGCGGCGGGTTTTGCGCACCTGCGCATGGCCGACGCACTGCCCGCAGAATGGGAGGGGCGCGACATTGCCGTGGCTGGCGTCATCGCCGGTCTGCCGCAACCGTACGAGCGCAGTGTCCGTTTCGAATTCGATGTCGAACAGGTACTGACCCCGGGCGCGCAGGTGCCGCGGCGCATTGTGCTGTCGTGGTGGGGACGTGGAGCGCGTGATGGCGAGGCCGCGGTGCTCCCTGAGGTGCAGCCCGGCGAACGCTGGCAACTGGTGGTGCGGCTGAAGCGGCCGCACGGCACCGCCAATCCGCACGGCTTCGATTACGAAGCATGGCTCCTTGAACGCGGCATTCGCGCCACCGGTTATGTGCGGCCGAAGTCCGGGCCCAGGCGCCTGCAGGCGATGGTGCATGCGCCGGCTTACTGGATCGAAGCCATGCGGCTGCGCATGCGTGCGCGCATCCAGGCTGTGCTGGGTGCTGCGCCGGCAACGGGCGTGATCACGGCACTGGTAATGGGTGACCAGCGTGCAATTCCGCCGGAGCAATGGCAGGTATACACGCGCACCGGCGTGAATCATCTGATGAGTATTTCCGGCCTGCATGTCACGATGCTCTCGGGGCTGGCCTTTGCGTTGATGAATTTTGCCTGGCGGCGCAGTGCGCGACTCACGCTGGCACTGCCCGCGGTCAAGGCGGCTGCGGCAGCCGGGCTGGTGACTGCGCTGGCATACGCCATGCTCGCCGGCTTTGCGGTGCCGGCGCAGCGCACGGTATTCATGCTCGCGGTGGTGGCGGCTGCGCTGTGGACGGGGCGCGCGGCTGCGGCCGGTCCGGTGCTGGCGGTAGCGGTGCTGGCGGTGTTGTTGATCGATCCGTGGGCGGTGCGCGCGCCCGGTTTCTGGCTTTCTTTCGGCGCAGTGGCCATCATCATGCTGGTGTCGGTCAACCGGCTGCAGCCGGCGCATTGGCTGATGACCTGGGCGCGCGTGCAATGGGCCGTGACGATCGCGCTGGTGCCGCTGTTGCTGGCGATGTTCCAGCAGGTATCCGTGGTCTCGCCGGTAGCGAACGCGCTGGCGATTCCGCTGGTGAGCCTGATCGTGGTCCCGCTGGCGCTGGCCGGCGTGGTGGTCCCGGTCGATGCAGTGCTGCAACTGGCGCAGTGGATCATGGCCGTTTGCCTTGCCGCGCTGGAATGGTTGAGCCGGTTGCCGGATGCCGCGTGGCAACAGCATGCGCCGCCGGCGTGGACAGTCGTGGCAGCGCTCGCAGGTGCGGTGTGGCTGTTGCTGCCGCGCGGATTTCCGGCACGGTGGATCGGCGCGATTGCGTTCCTGCCGATGTTCCTGATCGTGCCGGCACCACCTGGCGACGGCGTCGCGCGCATTACGGTGCTCGATGTCGGGCAGGGCCTGGCTGTGGTGGTGCGGACCAGAAGCCATGCGTTGCTGTTCGATGCGGGGCCGGCATATGCCCCCGGCGCCGACAGCGGCAACCGCATCATCGTGCCGTACCTGCGTGCTGCGGGGATCAGGCGGCTGGACCGCATGATAGTCAGTCACGACGACGCCGACCATACCGGGGGCGCCCTGTCGGTGTTACAGGCGGTACCGGTAAGTGCAGTGCTGTCGTCGCTGCCCGATCTCGATCCGCTGATACTGATGGCGCACGACGAGCAGCGCTGTCATGCCGGTCAGCACTGGAACTGGGATGGCGTGCGCTTTGACATGCTGCACCCGGATGCGGCGAGTCATCGTCGGCCCGGAATCAAAAGCAATGACCGCGGTTGCGTGCTCAAGATCACCACGGTCAATGCGCAAGGCGAGACGCATAGCGCGTTGATCCCTGCGGACATCGAGCGCCGCAGCGAACGCGCGCTGCTTGCCGCCATGCCCGATGACTTGCGCGCCGACGTGCTGATTGCGCCGCATCATGGCAGCAGGACTTCATCGACCGCGGAATTCGTGCAGGCGGTCGCACCGCGTGTGGTGATTTTCCCGGTGGGCTATCGCAACCCGTTCCGCCATCCGCATCCCGATGTGGTCGCGCGTTATCGGGCGTCGGGCAGTGCGCACTACCGGACTGACGAGGGCGGCGCAATCCGCGTGGAACTGGGCGGTGCACGGCCACATGGTGTATCGCGCTATCGTGACTATTACGCGCGTTACTGGCATGCTCCGCGGAACAGTGCAGCGATGGAGCAGGAGCTGGCGAGCGCATGGTAGCCATGCGGGGATCGCTGTTGTACACACGAACTCGGGCGGGGACGCAGAATGAGCGGGATAGGCGCATTTGTGGTGAAGGAAATCCCGGAGATTCTGCCGGCGACCCTTCTTTTTTTATTCCTGTTTCACATGATCGGTCTGACCAAGGCGATGCTGCTCGAGGACTACAGCATCAGCGCGCTTCGGGCCACGACAGCGACGATAGGCGCGCTGATCGTCGCGAAGGCGATACTGATCGTGGAGGCGCTGCCGATGTCCGGATACTTCGCCTCGAATCGTGTCCTGCACGTGATCTGGAAGGCGCTGCTTTTTGCCGCAGTGGCATTGATCTTCCGGATTGCGGAAGAAATCGTGCCGCACCTGTTTTCGCATGGCGAACTGGGAGCGGCGGTCGATGCGATGCTGCGGGAGATTTCGTGGCCGGTATTCGGCGTGTTGATGCTATGGGTTTTTGCCGCCCTGATTTTGTACTGCGTCGCTGCCGAAATCGTCAGTTCCGTAGGGGCGGCGAAAGTAAAGCAGCATTTTTTGGTTCCGGCGACCGGTGATTGCAGCCGATAAGCCGGTGCCATGGCTGATATTGTTTAATTAAAGCTGCGGCTGCTCGTGCAGCGTTACATTGAGGACCATTCATGCCCGCCTGGCTGATTCCTGCACTCAAAGCCGTGCTTCCGCACCTGGGTACCGTGGTATCCGCTGCGGCGCCGGTGTTCACCCGAAAAAGCGCGGATGCCGCGGCCAACCAGATGGTGTTGCTGCAGCAGCAGGTCACGGAACTGCAGGCTGCGGCGTCTGCGAACGATGCGCACATCAAGGAGCTGGCATTGCAGATCAGGAACACGGTCGAAGTGCTGGAGCAGGGCGCGGCGTTGGCGGAGAACAGGCACCGGCAGAACTTCCTGCTCGGGATTGTTGCGCTGATTGTGTCGGTCACGGCGCTGTGCGCGGTGCTGTTCATGCTGCTGGCGCGCTGACGTCGTGTAAATAGTAAATCGCGTCAAGGGCTTACCCCGGTACGCGCCGTCCGCCTGCCTGGCCATTGGGTGTGCTGTCAAATATCGGTAAAATACGCCGATGCAACACCCACAAAACAACAATGCGGTCCGCGTTTGCGGGTATGTGCCCGCCGCCCCGATAACCGCTACTGCCTCTCCGTCATGAGCGAAGCTGAAATTCCCGCGGTCACCGACGCTGCACCGGTCGCGATGGTCTATGGCCAGCCGATGCTGGAAATGCCGCAGGACCTGTACATCCCGCCGGAAGCGCTGGAGATTTTTCTTGAGCAGTTCGAAGGACCGCTGGACCTGCTGCTGTACCTGATCCGCAAGGAAAACATCAGCGTCCTCGAAATCCCGATGGCGAAGCTGACGCTGCAGTATCTCGAATACGTCGAGCTGATGCGCACCACGCAGCTGGAGCTTGCGGCAGAGTACCTGCTGATGGCGGCGATGATGATCGAGATCAAGTCGCGCATGCTGTTGCCGCGGCCCAAGGACACCGAGCTCGAGGAGGATCCGCGCGCCGAGCTGGTGCGTCGCCTTATGGAATACGAGCAGATGAAGCTGGCGGCACAGGGACTCAACGAAATGCCGCAGGCAGGCCGCGATTTCACCGTAGTGCAGGTGCTGTTCGAGCGCGAAGCGTCGCTGC
>JAOUIN010000182.1 GCA_029883965.1 Betaproteobacteria bacterium | reverse complement strand
CGCGCAATGTCGGGGCCGAGGCCTGCACCGCAGGCACATCACGCTGGATCGCGTAAGCGTCCTCTTCGGTCAGCGTATTGCGCGAACCCGCGCCCATGCGCGCGCCGCCACTGGTGGTGGAGCCCGGCAACAGAATGATCAGGTTGGTGCCGAGCCCCTTGATCTGCTCCTCGATGCGCGTTTGCGCACCCGAACCAACCGCGATCATCGTAATGACCGCGGCCACACCGATGATGATGCCGAGCATGGTCAGTGCGCTGCGCAACTTGTTGATGCGCAGTGCGCGCAAGGCGATGCGGATGCTGGCAAGGATATTCATGCCTGCGCCTTGTCCGGAATCTGCTCCGCGCGCAGTTGCGCCGCCAGTGCCGCCGCATCCTTCGGCCTCTCAACCGCATGATCCTCGACCACGTGGCCGTCACGGAACAGCACCACGCGCTTGGCGAATTCCGCAATTTCATGCTCGTGGGTGACGACTACGACGGTCATGCCTTTGGCATTCAACTGCTGCAGCAGTGCCATCACTTCGCAACTGGTGAGCGTATCCAGCGCACCGGTGGGCTCATCAGCGAGGATCAGCACGGGATTGTTGACCAGCGCGCGCGCGATCGCCACACGCTGCTGCTGCCCGCCTGATAGCTGTGCGGGATGATGATGGCCGCGATCGGCGAGCCCGACTTCAGCAAGCCGTTCGGCCGCGCGACGGTTGCGCTCGTCCGCAGAGACGCCGCAGTAGAGCAGTGGCAGGGCAATGTTCTCCAGCGCCGAAGTGCGCGGCAGCAGATTGAAACTCTGGAATACAAAACCGATGCGGCGGTTGCGGATCGACGCCAGCGCATCGCTGTCGAGACCGGACACCCGTTCCCCTGCCAGCAGGTATTCCCCAGCGGTCGGCGTATCGAGACAGCCCAGAAGATTCATGAACGTCGACTTGCCGGAACCCGAAGGGCCCATGACTGCGACGAATTCGCCGGTGTTGATGTTCAGTGAAACGCCGCGCAAGGCCTGCACGACAAATCCGCCCAGCGCATAGGACTTGACGAGTTCACGCGTCGTAATCAGCGGGGTAGCCATGCTGCGAGTCAACCCGCCATCAGCGCGAAGTCATTTAACTCGTTGTTTTTATTCATTATTTTTAGAATCCAAATCGCGGAGTACTGCCTTTGGCATCCTTGCGTGATGCGCCGGCGCCATCGGCGCCGGTGATCACGGCATCACCCTCTTTCAGGTCGCCGCCGAGCACCTCGGTATAGGAGCCATCGGTGATGCCGAGACGCAGGCTGACCGATTTCGGCGTACGGTTTCCGTCGGACAACCAGACGGTACCGCGCGTCGCCGCACCACCGCCACGCTCCGCGGGTGCCATCGCCTGGTAGCGCGCACGCTGTTCATCGTTCAGGATCGCCGCGATCTCGACCCGCGCCAGCGCACGCAGCCGGCCGATCTCTTTTTTGCGCTGCGCCGGATCATCCGTGCTGATGGCCGCAATTTTCTCGCCGCTGGCTCGGAATATCGCCTCCAGCTTCGCCTGCTGTTCGGCATTCAGATCCAGTTCCCTGGTCAACCGTTCGCGCGTGGCTTGTCCCTGGGCTGCGTTGCCGCCGGATGCGCCCTTGGGGGCAGCACCCTTTTCCCCGTCCGCCGGCTGCCCCTTGCTGCCTTTCTGTCCTTTGGTGGCGGCAGCACCCGGAGGCCGGTAACGCAACGCGGCATTGGGCACACGCAGCACGTTGTCGCGGCTGGCCACGGTGATGCGTACATTGGTGGTCATGCCGGGCAGCAGCGTCAGATCGGGATTGGGTGCGGAAATGATGGCGACATAGGTGACGACGTTCTGCACCACGAGCGCGGCCTTGCGCACCTGGGTGATTTTCCCGCGGAACGTGCGTCCCGGAAACGAATCGACGGTGAACGTGGCTTCCTGGCCAACGGCGATGCGGCCGATTTCCGATTCATCGATCGAGGCTTCGACCTGCATGTCGGTCAGGTTGCGCGCGATCAGGAACAGCGTCGGCGCCTGCAGGCTAGCCGCAACAGTTTGGCCGGCGTCTACACTGCGCGATATCACGACGCCATCCACCGGTGCGCGGATCGTAGTACGCTCAAGATCGACTCTGGCCTGCGAGAGCTGTGACTCACGCTGCTTGACCAGCGCCTCGCCGTTGCGCACCTGTGCGTCACCGACCGCGCGTTGCGCCTGCGCTGTTTTCACCAGCTCGCGCGCAGTAGCCACAGCCGACTGTGAAGTTTCCAGCGCAGCCTGGGATACAAATCCTTTCTCGACCAGCATCTGATTGCGCTTGAGCGCACGCTCTGCCTCACCCAGCGCGACTTCCGCCCGTGACACCTCTGCCTGAAGCGCAGCCACGTTGGCACGTTGCGTCAAAGCGGTGGCACGGCCGGCCTCCAGATCCGCCATGGCCTGATTGACACGCAACGCAAACGACTCGGGATCGATGCGGGCGATGACATCGCCCTGCTTCACCACCGAGTTGTAATCGACGAGGATTTCCTTGATCTGGCCCGAGACCTGCGACCCCACCTGTACGGACACCACCGGATTGAGCGTGCCGGTCGCCGAAACGGCCGCGACCAGATTGCCGCGCTCGACCTTGGCCAGCCGGAATGTCGCCTGCGCCTGGGCGCCGCTGAACTGCCAGTAAGCAACGCCGGCTGCGCCCAGCACCAGCGCCAGGCCCGAGGCCAGAACCAGTTTTTTGTTCAAGGTTTACTCAGTTGGAAATCGACAAAGACACATACAGACGAATGGCGGGGATGATACCCGCCGGCAGGCGCGCGGGCGCGGGTATTTACAAAGCGTTACGCGGGGCGGGGGGCGGCGCCAATTCGCGCACGGCATCCCGGGCCGCACGCTCCATGATCTGCGACAGCGCGATGCCGGCCAGCAGTCCGCGCAGACGCAGTTCACCGCCGGCTGCTTCCAGCCGCTTTTCCAGAGCCTCCGGCAGCGGCGGCGGCTCCCGGCCCTCCGCAGCCGCCAGCATCGTCGCGCGAATCTGTGCAAACAGCAGACGCACATCCTCGTCAGTCACGAGCCCGCCGAGGAGCACACGCGGATCGAGCAATGGTTCGGCTTGCACCCGCGGATCGCGGTCGTCGGCCAAGGCCGGTGCGTTTAACACACCCCCCAATACAATCGCCAGCGTCAAGTGTTTCAGTTTCATCGCGCCTCCAACCGTTCTGTCATTACCGCGAAAGCTGATTACCTCATACCTGATTTAACGCCACTGTGCCTGAACCGTGTACCGCACACCAGCATCAGGCCTTGCGATAGATTTCGGCGCCCTGCTCGACGAATTCCTGCGCCTTGTCCTGCATGCCTTTGTGCAGCGCGTCCTTCTCTGACACTCCCTGTGCGGCGGCATACTCACGCACATCCTGGGTGATTTTCATCGAACAGAAATGCGGCCCGCACATCGAGCAGAAATGTGCCAGCTTGGCACCGTGCTGCGGCAGCGTTTCATCGTGAAATTCCCGCGCCTTGTCCGGATCGAGACCGAGGTTGAACTGGTCTTCCCAGCGGAACTCGAAACGCGCCTTTGACAGCGCATTGTCGCGGATCTGCGCGCCCGGATGTCCCTTGCCGAGGTCGGCCGCATGTGCCGCCACCTTGTACGCCATGATGCCGTCCTTGACGTCGTTCTTGTTCGGCAGGCCCAGATGCTCTTTCGGCGTCACATAACACAGCATTGCCGTGCCGTACCAGCCGATCATCGCCGCGCCGATCGCCGAAGTAATGTGGTCGTAGCCCGGCGCGATGTCGGTGGTCAGCGGACCCAGCGTATAGAACGGCGCTTCGTCGCAGTATTTCAGCTGCAGTTCCATGTTCTCCTTGATCATGTGCATCGGCACATGGCCCGGGCCCTCGATCATCACCTGTACGTCGTGCTTCCAGGCGACCTGCGTGAGTTCGCCCAGCGTCTTCAGTTCGGCCAGCTGCGCCTCGTCGTTGGCATCGTAGATCGATCCCGGCCGCAAGCCGTCGCCCAGCGAGAACGCGACATCGTACTGCTTCAGCAGCTCGCAGATATCCTCGAAATGCGTGTACAGGAAGCTTTCCTTGTGGTGCGCCAGACACCACTTGGCCATGATCGAGCCGCCGCGCGACACGATGCCGGTCATGCGCTTTGCCGTCATCGGGATATACGGCAGGCGCACGCCGGCGTGTACCGTAAAGTAGTCGACACCCTGCTCGCATTGCTCCACCAGCGTATCGCGGTAGATTTCCCAGGTCAGTTCCTCCGCCTTGCCGTCGACTTTTTCCAGCGCCTGGTAGATCGGCACCGTACCGATGGGCACCGGGGAATTGCGGATAATCCACTCGCGCGTCTCGTGGATATGCTGCCCGGTGGACAGGTCCATCACGGTGTCGCCGCCCCAGCGGATTGCCCAGGTCATTTTCTCGACTTCCTCCTGGATGCCGGAAGAGATTGCCGAATTGCCGATGTTGGCGTTGATTTTCACCAGGAAATTGCGGCCGATGATCATCGGCTCGATTTCTGGATGGTTGATGTTGACCGGAATGATGGCACGGCCACGCGCAACTTCATCACGCACGAATTCCGGCGTGATGATTTTGGGAATCGCTGCGCCGAAATGCTGGCCCGGATGCTGGCGTGTGATCAGGTCACTCAGGCCCTCGCGTTGCTGATTTTCGCGTATGGCAATGTATTCCATCTCCGGCGTGATGATGCCGCGGCGCGCGTAATGCATCTGCGTGACGTTCATGCCGGCTTTCGCGCGGCGCGGCTGGCGGCCGAGGTTGAATCGCAGGCTGGCCAGTTTCGGATCCTCGAGCCGTTCGCGGCCGTAGCGCGAGGTCGGGCCGTTGAGCGGTTCAGTGTCGTTGCGCGCCTCTATCCATTGCTGGCGCAGCGGTTCCAGCCCGGAGCGGATGTCGATCTTGACCGCAGGGTCGGTGTACGGTCCCGAGGTGTCATACACGAGTATGGCCGGA
>JAOUIN010000181.1 GCA_029883965.1 Betaproteobacteria bacterium | reverse complement strand
ATAATCGCGCACTCGGGGCGTAGCGCAGCCTGGTAGCGTACCTGCATGGGGTGCAGGTGGTCGGAGGTTCAAATCCTCTCGCCCCGACCAGTCAGATCAAAGGGTTCCTTCAAGGAGCCCTTTTTTGTTTGTGCATTTGCCCCCTCGAGCAATTGCGTCTCGAATTTGGGTTGATTTCCTGTTGATTCATCGCTGTGCAGGCTAAGCGGGCAGTGAATCACCCGGCTTTCTTTGGTGACCAGCCATAGGCCTTGGCGCAGGCACCACCCATCAGCATCGCCCGTTCAGCGTCGCTCAGGCGGTCGGTCTGGCGGAAAGGCTCGACCGCCTGTTCGTAGTTGACGACTGCGAACGCGCGGGTCCAGTCGGTGCCCCACAGGCACCGATCGAAGCCCCAGGCATCGAACACGCGTGCCAGCGGATCCCAGATGTCCGGGTACGGATACGGTTCATGGGACAGCGTACAGGCGCCGCTGACCTTGATCACGACGTTCGGGCGTTTGGCAAGCGCCAGCACCTTCGGCAGATCGGCCCAGGGGTACGGCGGCGCCGGTGGCGTCTGCGGCTGCAGGATGCCAAGATGATCGAGGATGAAGCGCACGTCGGGATTGCGGTCGATCAGCGTTGTGCCCGCGTCCAGATTGCCCCAGCACAGGATGTTGACCGGAAAGTCGTGTCGAACGGCTTCGCGCAGGATACGGGCCAGGCCCGGGTCTTTCGGGTCGCGTCCTGACTCCTTTTTCAGGATGACGCGGATGCCGACCGTGCCGGGCGTTTTCTTCCAGTCGGCGATGACATCAGCCACCCCAGGATCATCGGGGTCGACCGGCTTGACCAGAGCGAAGCGGCCGGGATGGGCCTGCTGTACTTCTACCGCGTAGCTGGCGTCGTACTGATACATCGAAAATGAGGAAATGAAAATCGCGCCGTCGACGCCGACCTTGTCCATTGCTGCCACCATCTCGTCGCCTGTGACGTGGGCAGGCCAGTTCGGCACACTGTGCCAGGGCCGTTTCGGCGTGTTTGCTTCATAGACGTGGACCTGGGAATCAATGATGGTCATCGGGTAAGCTCCTGTGTGTTAAGTGACTTTGCAACATTCAAACAGGTTGCGCCTGCCGCGTCCATCGCGAACGCATGGCGACACGCTGCTAGAATCCGTTTGTGAACCCGACGACGATCGCTGCGGCCGAAATTTCCGGGCGTTGTTGTGTGATCGTTCGTGTATCAACACAGTGAAGTTTTCCTGCCATCATATTTCTTCGAGTCCGTAAATGAATTCAAAATTTCGCGCGGCGTGCATACAGATCAACAGCGGCAATGATCTTGCACAGAACCTGACTGTGCTCAAGACCATGGTCGCGGAAGCGGCTTCCAATGGCGCGAATCTGGTGTTGACCCCCGAGTATTGCCTGATGATGGACGGCAGCGGACGTGTAATGCGCGACAACGCGCTGGCTGCAGACGGTGGCGCTACGCTGACCGAGTTGCAGGCGCTTGCGCGTGAACGGCAGATCTGGCTGCTGGTGGGATCACTGACGCTGAAGACTGACGAAGAACGCATCGTCAACCGCTCGTTCCTGATTGCGGCGGATGGCACGATTGCCGCCACCTACGACAAGATCCACATGTTCGATGTGACGCTGCCCGATGGCAAGGTGATTCGCGAGTCATCGTCTTACCGGCCGGGTGAGCGCGCAGTCGTCGCGGCGACGCCCTGGGGCAAACTGGGCATGACCGTGTGTTATGACCTGCGCTTTCCGCATCTTTATCGCGCCTTGGCACAACATGGCGCGGAGTTTATTGCAGTGCCGTCATCGTTCCAGCGCCAGACAGGAAAGGCACACTGGCATACGCTGCTCAAGGCGCGCGCGATTGAAAATGCCGCATACGTTTTCGCGCCGGCGATGTGTGGCGAACATGCGGGTAACCGCCAGACCTATGGCCATGCGCTGATCGTCGATCCGTGGGGCGAAGTGCTGGCGGACGGCGGTGAGGAGCCGGGCATTATTTATGCGGAAATCGATCCGGCGCGCGTGGCGAAAATCCGCGGCATGATGCCGTCATTGACGCATGACCGCCCCTACAGTGTTGTAGCCTCAACGAATGCTGAATAAAAATATAAATAAAAACAAATAGTTATGATAATTCAGTGGAATGTCGGTGGAGGTTGGCATGGGTACTGCCTCGGGGACTGAAAGGTGCGTCCCGGCTGAGGCTGTCCGGATCGGTACCGCGGTGCCGCGCCGCAACTACGGCTGGTTGCGCGCGCTCGGCCGTTGGGTGCTCAAGGCGATGCGCTGGCGCGCCGAGGGGGACTTTGCCGACCACCCGCGGCTGGTGGTCGCACTGGCGCCGCATTCGTCAAACTGGGATTTTGTCGTCGGCGCTGCCTTCCTGTTCGTGCTGGGCGTGCGTGTGGCGTTCATCGGCAAGCACACTTTGTTTCGCGGACCGCTGGGTGCCTTCATGCGCTGGCTCGGCGGCATCCCCGTCGACCGCAGCCGGCCCGAAGGATTTGCCGAAGCCATGGCAACCGCATTCAACAGCCGTGATCAACTCTGGTTGGTGATCGCGCCTGACGGTACGCGCCGGCACGGTGCCGAATTCAAATCCGGTTTTTACCGGATCGCCCAGGCTGCCAACGTGCCGATTTTCCCGATTTATCTGAATTACCGGCGGCGGACCACCGGCTTTCTACCGGTGCTTGATGCGGACATGGACGTGGCGGCCGGCGTCGAGCACGTCCGGCACCTGTTGTACTCGCACGGCGCGCGCAGACAGGAATAGGGCGCTGTCCCGAGGGGGGGTCAATACGACTTGGGCAGGCCGAGCACGCGTTCGGCGATATGACACAGGATCAGTTGTGAACTCACCGGTGCGATGCGCGGAATCATCGCTTCACGGAAGTAGCGCTCGACGTGAAACTCTTTCGCATAGCCCATGCCGCCGTGGGTCAGCACCGCAGTCTCGCAGGCCTTGAATCCGGCCTCACCGGCGAAATACTTGGCGGCATTGGCTTCGGCGCCGCAGGGTTTCCCTGCATCGTAGAGGCTGGCGGCGCGATAGGTCAGCAGTGCAGCCGCTTCAAGTTCGATCCAGCGTTGTGCCAGCGGATGCTGGATGGCCTGGTTCTGGCCGATCGGGCGGTCGAAGACCACGCGTTCGCCGGCATACTGTGCAGCGCGTTTCAGTGCGACGCGGCCCAGACCGACGGCTTCGGCGGCAACGAGAATGCGCTCCGGATTGAGCCCGTCAAGGATGTATCGAAATCCCTTGCCTTCTTCACCGATGCGGTCGGTGACCGGCACGCGCATGCCGTCGATGAATACCTGGTTCGAGTCCACGGCCTTGCGGCCCATTTTGTCGATCTCGCGCGCCTCGAACTTGCCGCGGTCGATATCCGCATAGAACAGCGTCAGGCCGTCGATCGGATTTTTGGTCTCTGCCAGCGGTGTGGTACGCGTCAGCAGCAGGATCTTGTTCGCGACCTGCGCAGTGGAGATCCAGACTTTCTGACCGGAAATCACGTAGTGATCACCGTTACGCTCGGCCTTTGTGGTCAGTCGCGTGGTGTTGAGTCCGGCGCCGGGTTCGGTGACACCGAAGCAGGCCTTGTCACTGCCTGCAATCAGCGGCGGCAGCCAGCGCGCTTTCTGTTCATCAGTGGCGTAGACCACCACCGGATGCAGGCCGAAAATGTTCATGTGCACCGCCGACGCACCGGAAAAGCCGGCGCCGGAAGCGGCTATGGTTTCCATCATCAGTGCCGCCTCGGTGATGCCCAGGCCGCTGCCGCCGCAGGATTCGGGCATGGCGATGCCCAGCCAGCCGTCGGCGGCGATGGCGGCGTGAAACTCATGCGGGAAACCGCCGTCGCGATCTTTCTTCAACCAGTAATCGGCATCGAAGCGTGTGCACACACGGGCGACTGCGTCGCGAATGGCGCACTGGTCGTCGGAGAATTCGAAGTCCATGGTCAGTGCGATCTCATGCGGGTGGGGCTGTAACGCCGGCGGTGATCATTGCATCGATGTCGGCAGCACTGTAACCCGCGTCACGCAGTACCTCGGCACTGTGTTCGCCCAGGCGCGGCGCACCGCATTGCGGTGCGGGCGGCGTGCGTGACCACCGGGTTGCGGCGGCGGTCGTGCGCAAAGTGCCTTCGCTGGGATGCATTTCGGCGCGGATGAAGCCGGTGGCGTTCAAGTGCTCGTCATCGATGACGTCGTCTATGCTGTTCATGCGCGCCGTGGGAATATCGGCGGCCATCAGGGCGGCCAGCCATTCTTCGGTCGTGCGCTTGAGCATCTCCCCGGCGACGAAGGCATTGGCTTCGTCAATTCTTGACGAGCGGTTTTCGTGCGAATTGAAACGCGGATCATTGCGATAAAGATCTTCGCGCCCGATGACACGGAAAAAACTCTGCCACTGCTTGTCGTTGTACATCAATGCGCAGACATAGCCGTCGCGCGTGCGGAAGGGTTTGCGCTGGGGGGCGAGCACCCGTGCATAACCGGCGCGACCCGTCGGCGGATCAAAAGACCGGCCGCCCAGATGGTCACCAAGGATCATCTGGCTCATGCATTCGAACATCGGCACTTCGACGGACTGGCCCTCGCCGGTGCGCTCGCGGTGGAACAGCGCCGTGGTCACCGCGTACACGGCGTGCAGACCGACGATGCGGTCTGCCAGCGTGGCGGGGATGTAGCGGGGTTCGGTGGCGCCGGCCTGCTGCGTCAGCCACGGGATTCCCGACATGCCCTGGATCAGGTCGTCATAGGCCGGTCGTGCGGCGTAGGGACCTTGCTGGCCGAAGCCGTAGGCGCCGACATAAACGATGCGCGGATTGGCAGCGGCCACCGCGGCGTAGTCCAGGCGCAGCCGTTTCATCGCCTGCGGCCGGATGTTGTAGAGCAGCACGTCGGCTTTGGCGGCAATACGCAACAGGGCGTCGCGGCCATCGGACTGCTTCAGATCAAGCACGAT
>JAOUIN010000180.1 GCA_029883965.1 Betaproteobacteria bacterium | reverse complement strand
AAGGCGGTGGCAGAGGTGCGCGCTGGGCGCGCCGAGGCGCTGATGAAGGGTAGCCTGCACACTGATGAATTGATGAGCGCAGTGATCAGGCGCGACACCGGCCTGCGCACCGCAAGGCGCCTCAGTCACTGCTTCATAATGGACGTGCCAGGGCGTGCTGATGCGCTCGTCATCACCGATGCCGCCGTGAATATTGCACCCACACTCAGGGAAAAAGTCGATATCGTGCAGAACGCGATCGACCTCGTGCACGATATGGGTGTAACCGATGTGCGGGTGGCGATCCTGTCGGCAATGGAGACGGTGAATCCCGACGTGCCTTCAACCCTCGAAGCAGCCGCGCTGTGCAAGATGGCCGATCGCAAGCAAATCACCGGCGCCCTCCTTGACGGACCGCTCGCGCTCGACAACGCGATCAGTCCCTCGGCCGCCAAAATCAAGAATATCGAATCGCCGGTGGCAGGACGTGCCAACGTGCTGGTGGCGCCGGACCTCGAAGCGGGCAACATGCTCGCCAAGAGCCTGACCTTTCTCGCCGGCGCGGATGCCGCCGGCATAGTGCTGGGCGCGCGCGTGCCGATCATCCTGACCAGTCGCGCCGATTCGCTGATTGCGCGGCTGGCCTCATGCGCGGTAGCAACGCTGGTTGCCGGTGCGCGGCGGGCGAGCAGCGGCAAGGCACTAGGGTGACTAAATGGTCAACGCCATTCTCGTACTCAACGCCGGTTCATCGAGCATCAAGTTTTCGCTGTTTGCCGACCAGGCCGCCGAACCCGAACTGAAGCTGCGCGGACAGGTCGAAGGCCTCTACACCAAACCGCACTTTGTCGCCCGGAATGCTGCGGGCGCGACGCTGGGTGAACATGAATGGACCGACGGGACCCGCCTCGGCCATGACGGCGCCATCGAACACCTCGCCGGGTTTTTAAAGGGATACGACGATCAGTTCCGCCTAACTGCAGTAGGCCACCGCGTAGTCCATGGCGGCATGGAATTCTCCGCGCCGGTACTCGTCAATCCGGCAATCGTCACCCGGCTGGAACAATACGTTGCCCTCGCGCCGCTGCATCAGCCGCACAACCTGTCGCCGATCCGCTTTATTGCCGGCAAGTCCCCGGCCCTGCCGCAGGTCGCCTGTTTCGACACCGCCTGCCATCGCCAGCAGCCGGAGGTCGCGCAGTCCTTCGCGCTGCCGGCATCCATCACCGACCGCGGCGTGCGCCGCTATGGCTTCCACGGACTATCCTACGAGTACATAGCCAGCGTCCTGTCCGGACTTGAGGGCCGCACCGATCGCGTCATCGTTGCGCACCTCGGCAACGGCGCCAGCATGTGCGCGATGCGGGCGGGCTACAGCATGGCCAGCACCATGGGCTTCACCGCGGTAGACGGTCTGCCGATGGGCACGCGCTGCGGCACCATCGACCCCGGGGTCATTCTCTACCTGATGGATGAAATGGGTATGGATGCCCGCGCCATCGAAAAACTCATCTACCAGCAGTCGGGGTTGCTCGGCGTATCAGGTATTTCGAGTGACATGCGCACACTGCTGGCGAGCAGCGAACCACGGGCAAAGTTCGCCGTCGACCTGTTCATTTATCGGATCGGACGCGAGCTGGGCTCGCTTGCTGCTGCCCTCGGCGGCCTGGACGCGCTGGTGTTTACCGGAGGCATCGGCGAACGCGCAGCGCTGATACGGCAGCGCGTTTGCGAAGATGCCGGCTGGCTCGGTATCGCGCTCGACCCAGCGGCGAACAACGCGGATGGCCCCCGCATCAGCACCCAGGCCAGCCGCGTTTCGGCATGGGTAATCCCGACCAATGAAGAGCTGATGATCGCGCGCCATACCAGGCACTTGATCGCAGCAAAATAGCAGGCTGCGGCAACAGGCATCGCCTGACCGGACAACAGGAGCAAAACAATGGAAGTGAAATCCGTCGCTGTCATCGGTGCCGGCACCATGGGCAACGGCATCGCGCAAGTCATCGCCGCGAGCGGCACAGCGGTCATCATGACCGACATCAATGACGCCGGCCTTAAGCGCGGCCTCGATGCGATTGATAAGAGTCTGCAGCGACTGGTGAGCAAGCAGAAACTCAACGCGCAGGACAAGGATGCCCTGATCTCACGCATCCGCACCACCACGCGGCTCGACGACATCGCCGACTGCGACGTGGTCGTTGAAGCGGCTACTGAAAACCTTGAACTTAAACTGAAAATTTTCGCCGACCTTGATCGTATCGCCAAACCGGTCGCCATCCTTGCATCGAATACTTCCTCGATCTCGCTTACCCGCATTGCCGGCAGCACCAGGCGCCCTTCCCAGGTGATCGGGATGCACTTTTTCAATCCGGTGCCGGTAATGCCGCTGGTCGAACTGATCCGCGCGTTGCAGACCTCCGACGATACCTATCTGACGATCAGAGCACTGACCGAAAAACTGGGCAAATCGCCGGTCGAAGTAAAGAACAGCCCGGGATTTGTCGGAAACCGCATCCTGCTGCCGATGCTCAACGAAGCGGCGTGGTGCCTGCACGAAGGTCTCGCCACGGCGGAAGACATCGACAGCGTGATGAAACTGGGTATGGGCCACCCGATGGGGCCGCTGGCGCTGGCAGATTTGATCGGGCTGGACACCTGCCTTGCGATCTTGCAGGTGCTTTATGAAGGCTTCAAGGACCCTAAGTACCGCCCCTGTCTGCTGTGGCAGGAGATGGTCGATGCAGGCCATCTGGGCCGCAAGAGCGGCCGTGGCTTTTTCGACTACAGTAAAAAATAAATTATTGATTTATAAGATTATTATTACGTCCGAAGCTGACTATTTACGAGACATAAAACATGGCCATCGACATCCCCCATCCAGTACTCAAGGGCAAAAAAGCCCTGGTCGTTGGAGTTGCCAACGACCAATCGATTGCCTACGGCTGCGCGGCTGCCTTTCATGAACTCGGAGCCGATCTGGCCATCACTTACCTGAACGAGAAAGCGCGGCCGCATGTCGAACCTCTGGCACGTGCGCTCGATGCTCCAATTTTCATGCCTCTCGACGTGGCCACGCCCGGCGAACTTGAAACCGTGTTCGAAACCATCACCCGCGAATGGGGACAACTGGACATGCTGGTACATTCGATCGCGTGGGCGCCCAAGGATGACCTGCAGGGCGGACTGCTGAACTGCTCAGCGGAGGGCTTTGCCAAGGCCATGGACATTTCCTGCCATTCATTCGTGCGCATGGCGCGGCTTGCGGCACCGCTGATGAAAAACGGTGGAACGATGTTCGCCATGAGTTATTACGGTGCCAACAAGGTGGTGACCAACTACAACGTGATGGGGCCGATCAAGGCGGCGTTGGAAGCCTCGTGCCGCTACCTCGCCTACGAACTCGGCAGCAAGGGCATCCGCGTTCACGCCATCTCGCCCGGACCTTTGAAGACCCGTGCGTCTTCCGGGCTCAAGGATTTTGACCTGCTGCTGACCGAAGCCGCGCAGCGTGCGCCGCTCGGTGAACTGGTCGACATCATGGATGTCGGCTTTACCTGCGCCTACCTCGCCACGCCCTATGCGCGGCGTCTCTCCGGCGAAACGCTGTACATCGACGGCGGCGTCAATATCATGGCCTAGGCCTGTTAACCATTGAATCTGCGTGGTGCCCGGCATCAGGCGTGATCACTTTTCTCTTGTGGCAATTGAATGCGCAAGGGTAAAGTGCTTCGGGTGTAGTCGAAGAACAATGCTTGGGGGAATTCCATGCCCAACCGATCACGCCTGATCGTTATATATCTGCCGGACTGCTGCGCCATGCCCGGCGGAATCTCTGGTGGCTTTGCGACTGACGGCCTCCCCCGCAATTCCGATGTTGGCCCCACGGCGATCAGCTGGGTTCATAAACCCGTTTCAACGCCCAAACGTGACACCATCTATGAACAGCTTTATGAAAAAGGCGGTCCGATTCTCAGTGACGCGGCGAGGCGTCTACCCTCGATCTACCACGTGGCGGGATTCAGACCGCTAGTCGCAGTTTCCGCCGTGCTGCGCTGCCTCTGGAGAACCGGGGCACGGGCATCCAGCCAATATCCGAGCGGGATGCGCTGCAAGGTGAAACCAGCCGTATGGGTCGGTTTCGTAATTTTGCTACTGACAGGCGGCTGCGCAAGTCTGCCTTCCAACATTGAGCGCACAGAGTCTCAAGCGATGCAAGACACAATGGCAACACGGCTGGGTCAGGCGAGCCAAACTGCACTCAAGGCACACCCCGGCGAAAGCGGCTTCCTGCCCCTGCGGGATGGCATTGATGCGCTGCTTGCGCGCATCGTGCTGGCTAAAGCAGCCGAGCGCTCTTTGGATGTCCAATACTATATCTGGCACAACGATCTGACCGGGCGGCATTTGGCCGATGCATTGCTGCACGCAGCTGACCGGGGAGTGCGGGTGCGGGTGCTGCTGGACGACGTCGGCGTGAATCCCAACGACGAAGTCCTGCTGGCTCTCGATGCGCATGCCAACATCGAAATCCGCCTGTTCAACCCGGTGGCCTCCCGCAGTTTCCGTGGATTCAACATGCTGACCGATTTTTCACGCTTAAACCGGCGCATGCACAACAAGGCGTTCATTGCCGACAATCAGGCCGCCATCCTTGGTGGACGCAACATCGGCGACGAATATTTCGGTGCCCACGGCGAAGTCGCCTTCGGCGATCTCGATGTATTGATGATCGGCCAGGGGGTTGGCGATACCTCCCGGTCCTTCGACCGGTTCTGGAACGCGTCGATGTCGATCCCGGTATCGGCAGTGAGTCCGGGCAGTGACGACCCCGCTGCGCTGAGCAGACTGCGCGCCGAAATCGCGACATTCATCGAAAGCCAGCGTGACAGCCCGTATGTCAGGAACGCCAGCGCTGAACTGGCCGAAAAACTGACTTCCGGGGTAACCGGGGCTTTCTGGGGTAAAGCCCACTTGCTCTTTGACGATCCGGGCAAGATCGGCCGTTCCCCCGAGAA
>JAOUIN010000179.1 GCA_029883965.1 Betaproteobacteria bacterium | reverse complement strand
CCGTCGAGCGGGTCAGCAGTAGCCACCACATGGCTCTGCGCTGCCGGCATCGCCGGAATGATCAGTTTGTTCATCGGTCGATTGTAACAAGCCGATCTTGCGCGCCCGACGGCCACCCGTCACTCGGAGACACATCATAACATGTTGTTTTTATTACTATTTTTTAATGCTTTCGCTACCGCAGCCAGCGCCTCTGCTGAAGCGCCGCCCTGCGCCTGCGCCAGGTCCAGCGCCAGTTGACTTAACGCACGGTAGGCATCGGCAATGCGCGTATCCAGTGCGTTCAGCGCCGCGAGTTGCCGCGCAACCACATCGGCATCGCCACGTGCCACCGGTCCGGTGAGCGCGCGAGTCGTGCCCAGCGCAAACACATTGTCCAGCGTCTCGCGCACCAGCGGCTCCATCATTGTCTGAGCCGCGGCGCGGGACAGGCCCGCGCCGGCGTAAGCACGCAGCCCCGCCTCCATCAGTGCCGTCAGGTCATTGCACACCAGTACGCTCGCCGCGTGATAAAGCGTTTTGCCGGCAGGATCAATCACCGCAACCTGTGCACCCAGCTGTTCGAACCACGGCGTCAGCAGCGCCAGTGAAATTGGATCACCTTCAGCGGCACAATGCGTGCCGGCGAATGTCGTCACCGCCGCAGCCGGATCGGCAAAACTCTTGAGCGGATGCACGCTGGCAATATGCGCCCCCAGTTTTGCGAGCGGTTCAAGCACGCCGGACGGCTGGGCGCCGCTGCAATGAAACACGGTGTCGTTCCTGTGCACGCGCCCGGTCGCAGCCAGCGCCGCCGCAACCGGTGCAATCGCGGTATCCGGCGGCGTCAGCAGCCAGACATCAGCGGCATGCAGGTCCCCCATCTTGCGCACTACGCGGCCCGCACCGATGAAAGCCACCGCGGATTCCGCAGTGGCGACCTCGGCACTCAATACATCCTGCACCGCGCACAACTGCGCGCGCTGCAGCAGCGCTCCGAGAGTCCGGCCGACGCGTCCCGGCCCGATGATGTTCAGCGTTCTTGCCATGCAGCCATGTTACCGCAGGGGGATAAGAGACCAATCACCACCGAAACGCAGTGGAATTCGGGTTTCAGAACCAAAAAACGAATCGCTGCGCGACTCCCTTGATCAGATGAGGGCGAGGCTCAGACTGGGGAAGGCGATGACCGCGATCAGAACCAGCAGCATGATCAGCGCGAACGGAAACGCGCCCGCGAATATATCCCACAAGGTGATCGACGGATCATCGATTGCACTCTTGACCGTGAACACCGACAAACCCAGCGGCGGGGTCAGCAGGCCGATCTCGGCGCCGATCACGGTTACCACGCCGAACCAGACCAGATCCCCCCCGAACCCCACCACTGCCGTCATGAACAGCGGCGCCGCAATCAGAATGATGGACGCGGTGTCGAGCACGGTCCCGGCAATAATCAGCACGATGACGTAGACCACGATCAGTTCAGTCAGGCCGAAATTCATGCCGGTCAGCCATTCGCCGAACGCCGTGGGCACACCGGCAATGCCCAGCATGCGGCTGTACATGTTGGCGGCGATGATCAGGAACAACAGTGTTGCCGAGATATAGCCGGCCTCGACAAAAACATCCCACAGGTCGCGCCAGCCGAGTGCACGGCGCACGAGGCCGATGATCAGCGCCAGCAAAGCACCCAGCGCACCGGCCTCGGTTGCAGTGACGACGCCGCCATAGATGCCTCCGAGCACAGACACGACCAGAACGAGAACGGGCATCAGTTTTCGCAGTTTCTGCAGCATGCTGAACTGCGGCCCCACAGTATCGTCGACCGTGCCGCCGACGAAACCCGGCATGAAATGGGCCATCAGCACGATACCCAGACAAAAGCACACAGCCAGCAGGACACCGGGTATGAGTCCGGCAAGAAACATATGGCCCACGGACTGTTCTGCCACAAAGGCGTAGATGATCATCATCACACTCGGCGGAATCAGCATGCCCAGAACCGAACTGCCGGCGACGACGCCGACGGAAAACCTCTTGCCGTATTTGAGGCGGTTCATTTCCGGCATGGAAACGCGGGTAAACACCGATGCGGAAGCAATGGACGAACCGGTTACGGATGCAAACAGCGCATTCGCAGCGACAGTCCCCATGCCGAGTCCGCCCCGGATGCGGCGAAAGGCGTCGTTCGCGACGTCGTAGACGTCGCGGCCGATACCCACTTTGCTCACGATCAGCCCCATCATCATGAACAACGGTATGGTGGCAAAGTTGTAATCGGAAACCGCGTCACCAACCGAGACTGTCAGCAGATTGATGGCAAGGTCGAGACGATCGCGCATCAGCCATACGCCCAGAACCGACACGGCGCCCAGCGCAATCGGCACGTACAGTCCGCAATAAATCAGGAGGACAACCAGAATGATCGACGCCACGCCGATCTCTACAGGACCCACGTCAGCCACTCCGCAATATGTGAATGCGATCCGCCCTCAATCACGCCCCGCAGGGCGAAACTCACGCCACGCCGACACGAGGAATGCGAGGATCGCGGCGATTGCCCCGACAACGATGATCAGTTTGACCGGCCACTCGGGAACAGTGAACAGTTGTGCGGTGCCCTTGAATTCGTTGTTCCGGTACGACTCCATGAACCTCGGCACGCCGCCGACCACGATCAGGACCAGGAACGCGACCGATACCAGGTCGAAAAACGCACGCATCGAACGCGCGACGACCGGCAGGCGCTGATCCAGGATGGTGAGCAGGCCGTCCGATCGCATCAGCCGCCCTGAGCGCACCGCATCCCCCAACTGCAGAAACACGATGGCCACCAGCGACAGTTCCACGATTTCGTGGACGCCGAGGATGGAATTTGAGAAAAACGTACGGCCCAGGGAATCCACGTTGATCAGCACCAGCAACATCACCACCAGCAACGCGCCGGCTACGTTCATGCCGGCGAGCACCTTGAACAGTGTGCGTAACGGTGCGCTGGATTCCCTGTTCACTGGATGAACCGGTTACTCGCGGTCCCAGTTACGCAGCGGCTTGGCGCCGTCCTTCCGCAATGCATCCATGTAAGCAGCCAGAACCTTGCTGCCGGGCTTGCCCTTGCCGTCCATCGATGCAGCCCATTCCTTGGCAAGGTTCGGCATGCCCTTGGCCCAGGCCAGGCGCTGCTGTTCCGACATCACGTTGATCGTGCCGCCCGCCTTGGTAAATCCCTGCTCGCTGGACTTGCCTTTTTCGTCGGCAATCTTCGCCAGCCGGTCACGGTAGGCCACGGCCACTTCCTGAATCACTTTCTTCACGTCATCCGGCAAACGCTTCCAGGACTCGGCATTCGCGGTAACGACCTTGGTATTGACCGCTCCGAGATCCGCCTTGAGCATATTGGGTGCAACTTCCGCAAGCTTGAAGCTGACCGCCGCCTCAGTCCACAGGAACGCACCGCTGACTACACCCGTCTGGATATTGTTGTAGTACGTCGTAAGCGGTCCTGCCACACCGGTCGCGCCCAGTCCGTCCAGATAACGCAGATTGGTACCCGCGCCGTTGACCTTCAGGCCCTGAAAATCGGAGAGTTGCTTGACTGCCGTCTTGCTGAAGAGCTGGTAGCTGTCGAGCACCACGCCGGTTGCGAGATACACCTGACCCTGCTCCGCAAACTCCTGCTTCATTTCCGGAAACTGCTGTGCAAGCTTGTCCAGCGTACGCGCAACGAGCAGCGGATCCGTGGAAATGAACGGCGTCACGTACGCCAAAGCCTGCATGGGCACCTTGTCGGTGTGAAACGGCGTGGTCACCACGCCAATGTCGCCCAGTCCGCGTTTAAGGCCTTCGAGCACGCCGCCCGGTTTCACGATCTGCCCGCCCCAGGCCTGGTTCCAGCGGATTTTGTATTTGTTGCCGGCTGCGGCAAGACGCTTGTCCACTTCGGGGATGAAATACTCGGAAAATTCCTTCACCCACATCGCACGTACGGGATAGCCGTCGATCGCGGTCAGGTTGATGGTCTGTTGCGCCGACGCGGTGTGCGTCACGGCGAATGCGCTCAATACGGCCGCAAGCAAACGCGCGCCGCCAAATTGCTTCAACAAACGGGAATAGGTCATGACGTGCTCCTCCTGTCGGATTATATTTTTTGTGTGCAAGCCCGGAGCCTTGCACACGGATCGCCAAGCTTCGTAACTATACTATCAAACCATCCAGAGAAAACTCCATTACCGGATCCGGGCGCGACTGGCGATGGCCAGAGATTCAGATGTCATTCGGCGCGCTCCCGATTGCACTGCGACGCATCCGGAATATTGAATTTAGTGGAGTCGGCATCACGGTGTAAACCCGATACCGGGGTTCGCGCGTTATAGTTCGCACCGCGATGAACCACGCCCGCATAAAAACCACCCGCCGCGATTTCCTGCTCCGCAGCGCAGCACTTTCCGCGGCACTGGCATTACCGGCACAACGGGCCATCGCGCAGCCCCGCTTCGAACGCAATCCTTTTTCACTGGGCGTTGCTTCCGGCTATCCGCAGCCCGATCAGGTCGCGCTGTGGACGCGGCTCGCACCCGATCCGCTGAACGGTGGCGGCATGCCCGATGCGCCAGTGGCGGTCCGCTGGGAGATCGCCGCAGATGCGCGCTTCGGCAAAATCGTCGATCGCGGCGAACTGGCAGCACTGCCGGCCTACGCCCATGCCGTGCACGTACTGGCCCGCGGGCTGGAACCGTCCCGGTGGTACTGGTACCGCTTCATGTCAGGCAATGCGGTCAGCACCGTCGGCCGAACCCGCACCGCACCCGCAGCGGACGACAGCCGCGGCAAACTCGCGTTTGCGATCGCGTCCTGCCAGCACTACGAGCACGGCCAGTTCGCCGCGTACCGCGACATGGCGCAGCAGGCGCTGGATTTCGTGGTGCATGTGGGTGACTACATCTACGAGAGCTCGTGGGGCCGCGGCAAGGTGCGCGAGCATCACACGACCGAGCCCTATACGCTGGCGGAGTACCGCAACCGCTA
>JAOUIN010000178.1 GCA_029883965.1 Betaproteobacteria bacterium | reverse complement strand
AGGCGAGAGTCCGCAATTCCCCAATCCGTCCGACTGCCGAGCGACCATGAAAATCACTCACGCCAGCACCACCCTCGTTGCCCTGCCCCATGATGAACCGCTGGCCGACGGCCCGACCACGCCCGGCTCAAAAAACTTCGTCGCTCTGAAGCTGGGCACCGACCAGGGCATCGAAGGACTGGGCTTTACTTTCTTCGGCGGCGCGCTCGACAAGGCGCTGCTCGCCGCTGTTGAAGCTTTTGCCGGGCTGACCATCGGCGAAGACCCCAGGCACATTGAAGCCATCGTCGCCAAACTGCGCAATGCGTCGGTCAGCGCGGGACCCGGCGGCATCCTGACGCTGGCACTTTCCGCGATCGACATCGCACTATGGGACATCAAGGGAAAAATTCATAACCAGCCGGTGGCGAATCTTGCCGGCGGCCATCGCGCGCGCGTCGACACTTACGCGAGCGGCGCATTGATGCGTCACTTCCCGCTGGCTCATGTCGAAAAAGCTGCAGCATTGCTCAAGACCCGCGGCTTCAAACAGATGAAAACCCAGCTCGCGCTGCCGGGCGACACCAACCCGGTCAAGGAAATCGAGCGCATCCGCGTCGTCCGCGACGCCATCGGCTATGAAACTGACCTGATGTGCGACATCAACCAGCGCTGGGACGTGCGCCAGGCGATTTCCATCGGCAAACAGGTGGATCCGTTCCGGCTGTTCTGGCTCGAGGACGTAACCGCCAGCGATGATTACGCCGGCATTGCACGCGTCGCCGAAGCACTCGACACTCCGGTTGCCGGCGGCGAATACGTCTACGGCATCGCACCGTTCCGGCAAATGCTGGAAGCACGCTCGGTCGACATCGTCATGATCGACGTGCTGCGCGCCGGCGGCATCACGCAATGGCTCAAGATCGCAGGCATGGCCGAAGCCTTCAATCTTCCGGTGGTCAGCCATCTTGCGCCGGAAATTCATGTGCACCTGATATCGGCCATTCCCAACGGGCTCACCGTTGAATACATGCCATGGTCATCGCGCCTGTTCCGCGACGTGCCGCAACCGAAAAACGGCCAGTTATCCGTACCGCAGCGCCCGGGGCTGGGGCTGGAATTCGATCCCAAGGTCGTCAAGTTCAAATAAAAAAGGGGCGGCTCACGCCGCCCCTTTTTATCGGGTCACTGCACCCGCATTTCCGCAGGCCGCTATCGGTTAATCACCGAAGATGGATTACTGCTGATGAATCAGCGCGCCTTGATGCCGCTGCGTTTTACAACATCCGCCCATTTCTTCATGTCATTGAGCATGAACTGCCGGAACTCGTCCGGCGAACTGCTGACGGCATCAGAACCGAGGCCGCTCATCGTCTTGATGAATTCGGGTGACTTCACCAGCGAGACGACTCCGGCATGAATCTTGGACACCAGCGGCTTGGGCAGCTTGCCCGGACCCATCACGCCATACCAGCCCACGACCTCAAAACCCGGCAGGACCTCGCCCATCGCTGGGATGTCCGGTGCCGTTTCAAGGCGCTTGGGCGCGCTTACCGCAATGGCGCGCAGTTTGCCGGCGCGCACCTGGCCAAATGCCCCCGTCAGCCCCATGAAATTAAAATGATATTCACCGCCGATGAGGCCGATGATCGCCGGCCCGGTGCCGCGGTACGGAATATGCTGGCCCTTGACGCCCGCCATCAGCTTGAACAGTTCACCGGCAAGATGACCACCGCTGCCGATACCGGCGGAACCGAAGTTGATCGGGTCCTTGGTGGTCTTGGCCCACTGCACGAACTCCTTGGCCGTTTTCGCCGGATGTGAAGGGTTTACGACCAGCAGCAGGCCGCCCGATGTCATCTGCGTGATCGGCGTAAAGTCGTTGACCGGATGGTAGGGCAGCTTGGCAATAAGGGCCGCATTTACCGTGTGCTGGTGGTACGGAATGAACAGCGTGTAACCGTCAGGCGCAGCTTCCATGGTGATCTGCGCCCCGTTCACGCCTGATGCGCTTCCCCGGTTATCCACGATCGCCTGCTGCCCCCAGATCTTGGTCAGATGTCCCGCCAGCATGCGGGCCAGAAAGTCCGTGGTACCACCGGGATTTGCCGGCGTGATGATGCGGACCGGACGGTTCGGATAGCCATCATCTGCCGCCTGCGCGGGCGCCAAAGGCAGGGCCAGCCCCAGCGCGACCAGCAGCAGCGGCATGGCCTTCAGATATCCAGAAAGAATAGGCATGATTTCCTCTCGAATGTTTTTTGAAATGTGCGCCAAGAATACCCCAATACAGATACCATTGCACCCCGGAATCCCGTCGCACCCGTTGCCCTCGTCACGCACCACATTCTTCAGGAGAACGCCCATGAAAGTACAAGGTTATGCCGCAGCGGCCCTGTGCCTCTTCGCCGGCATCGCACAGGCTCAGAACTATCCTGCCAAATCAGTCCGCATCATCGTGCCGTTTGCACCCGGCGGCGGCTCGGATTTCATCGCACGCGCAATTTCGCCGCCGCTGAACAAATCCACGGGCCAGCAGTTCATCGTCGACAACCGTCCGGGTGCAGGCAGCACGCTGGGCAGTGAGATTGCGCTCAAGTCGCCGCCCGACGGCTACACGCTGCTGTTGATTTCCGGCAGTTACACGACTTCACCCAGCCTCTACAAAAACCTCAAGTACGATCCGTTGAATGACATGGTCCCGGTAGTACAGACGGAAAACGGGCCTTACGTGATTACCGTGCATCCGTCGCTGCCGGTGAAGGACGTCAAGCAACTGGTGGCTCTCGCCAAATCAAAACCCGGACAACTCAACTACGCCAGCACCGGCAACGGCGGCATTACCCACCTCGCCTCCGAACTGTTCGCGATGCGCACCGGCATCAAAATTACGCACATCCCTTACAAAGGAACCGGTCCCGGCGTTATCGACACCATCGCCGGCAACACGCAGATGATGGTCGCCGCGGTATCGGCGGTCATCGGACACATGCAGAACGGCCGCCTGCGCGGTCTGGCAGTGTCCTCACCCAAACGCCTGCCTGCGCTGCCCGAGCTGCCGACCGTGATGGAGTCGGGCTACAAGTACCAGGTCAACAACTGGCACGGTGTCATCGCGCCCAAAGGCACACCGAAGGCGATCATCGACAAGCTCAACAGCGAGATCAACAAGGCGGTGAAGGATCCGGAGTTTGCAAAACGCATCGCGCAGGACGGCCTCGAGCCCGCAGGCGGTACGCCCGAGGCCTTCGGCGAACTGCTCAAACGCGAAGTCGTCGAATGGGGAGAAGTCGTCAAGGCGGCCAAGGTGACCGCCGACTGATCAGCCGCCGCACGTTACAATCGCACCACCCACGGCCCCGCGGGCAACCTGCGGGGCCGTGTTGTTTTTATTCCAGACGTTTCCTGCATCAATGATCCAGTTCAAAAACCTCACCCTCGCCCGCGGTACGCGTGAACTCATCACCGATGCCAGCCTGCAGATCCATGCCGGCTGGCGCGTGGGCCTCGCCGGCGCCAATGGCAGCGGCAAGTCCAGCGTATTCGCCCTGCTGCGAGGCGAGTTACATGCCGAGCGTGGCGACTGCTCGATTCCGCCGGCATGGCGGCTCGCTTCAGTCGCACAGGAAACGCCCGCACTGGGTACGCCCGCCATCAGCTATGTACTCGACGGCGACACCGAACTGCGGGCACTGGAACACACGCTGGCTGATGCTGAAGCGGCGCATGATGGCGCGCAACTTGCCGAGCTGCATGCCCGCATGGACGACATCGGCGGCTACAGCGCACCGGCACGCGCTGCTGCCCTGCTTGCCGGACTGGGCTTCACCAATGCCGAGTTCGAACGCCCGGTGCGCGAATTCTCCGGCGGCTGGCGCATGCGCCTGAACCTCGCACAGGCGCTGATTTCCCGCGCCGATCTGCTGCTGCTCGACGAACCCACCAACCACCTCGATCTCGATGCCGTGGTCTGGCTGGAACAATGGCTGGCCGGTTATAAGGGCACGCTGGTCGTGGTTTCACACGACCGCGATTTCCTCGACGGCTGCGTGACCCACATCGCACACATCCACGCCGCGCGGCTGACGCTGTATACCGGCAACTACTCGGCGTTCGAAGACGCCCGCGCAGCGCAGCTCGCGGCGCAACAGGCGACCTACGAAAAACAGACCCGCGTCATCGCGCACATGGAGGCCTTCGTCGCCCGCTTTCGCGCGAAAGCCACGAAGGCGAAGCAGGCGCAGAGCCGGCTGAAGGCGCTCGCACGCATGGAGCGCATCGCAGCCGCACATGTGGATGCACCCTTCGATTTTCATTTTCCGGAGCCCGACCGTTCACCCGATACACTGATCTACCTGAATAAGGCGTCAATGACCTACGGCGAACGCAGGGTTCTCAGCGACGTCGAACTGACGCTGACGCCCGGCGCTCGCATCGGCCTGCTGGGCCCCAACGGCGCCGGAAAATCCACGCTGATCAGGCTGCTGTCCGGCGCAACACCGCCTGCCGGCGGGCAACGCAGCGAAGGCCGCGGCCTCGTCATCGGTTATTTCGCGCAGCACCAGCTCGAACAACTGCGCCCCGATGAATCGCCGCTCCAGCACCTGCTGCGGCAGGAACCGCAGGCGCGCGAGCAGGATCTGCGCGATTACCTCGGCGGCTTTGATTTTCGCGGTGCGATGGCCGAAAGCCCGGTCGCACCTTTCTCCGGCGGCGAAAAATCGCGCCTGGCGCTGGCGCTGATCGTACGCCGCAAGCCCAACCTGCTGCTGCTCGACGAGCCGACCAACCACCTTGACCTCGAAATGCGCCAGGCGCTGACCGCGGCACTCGCCGAATACGAGGGCAGCATGGTGCTGGTCTCGCACGACCGCGCACTGCTGCGCACGGTTTGCGATGACTTCCTGCTGGTTTGCGACGGTCGCGTCGAACCCTTTGACGGCGCGGTCGAGGACTACATCGCCTGGCTGGCGACACGTCGGGCTGCACGTGCCGGCAATGACGCTACCACCCAGGACAAGGCCGCGCGCAAGGAAGCC
>JAOUIN010000177.1 GCA_029883965.1 Betaproteobacteria bacterium | reverse complement strand
AAGGCATCAGCAGTAAATGAACCCGGTACGGTCCGTGTGCGCCGAGCGTCACCGTCTGTTCGATATCCGCGGTGCGTGAGGGCCCGGAAATGAAATTCACCGCGCGCGGCAAAGCACCGTGCTCCGTACGCAACAGAGCCCACGCATCTTCCATGCCGGTCACAATGCGGCGACCGGACACGACGGCGATGTGGGTCTCAGGCAGCAAGCTGGTCGATGGGGGTGTGTCCGCGCCTGACAGCATCATCAGTGTGCCGGTTTCGGCAATGGCGCAAAATGCACCGGTAATGCCCACGAGGTCATCGCCGCGCGCCACGCGTGATTCAACTGCGAGTCCCTGGCCTGCCCAGTCCAGCGCCGCAAATTCGGGCCAGCATACTGCCTTCGATCCCAGCGCCTGCTCGCGCAGATAACGCGCAACTGCTGCCGGCACTTCAGTGACCGCGGTAACCGTGTCGATAGTGGTTGCCAGATTCAGCGCCCGGTCACGAAAACGCGCGGCCACATCGGCATCCACAGTCGGTCGCGGTCCCTGCGGATGCCCGGCAATATATTGGGCAACGATCTCGCGCTCGGCGTCCGGCACCAGCGCCGGCGCCCTGCCCTGCCGGATGCGGATGTTAGCCAGGATGTTTTCGCGAGCAGACATATGCCGGTCTATCCCAGCGTCGGCATGTTGAAACCGCTGGCAATCGCCTTGTCGTCCGGCCAGCGCGTAGTCACCACCTTGCCGCGCGTGTAGAAACGCACCCCCTCGGGGCCATGCACATGCTGATCGCCGAACAGAGAATTGCGCCAGCCGCCGAACGAGAAATACGCAATCGGCACCGGAATCGGCACATTGATGCCAACCATGCCGACTTCGATCTCGCGTTCGAAGCGCCGCGCCGCCCCGCCCGAACGGGTAAACACCGCCGTGCCGTTCGCGTAAGGATTCGCATTGATCAGCGCAATCGCTTCGTCCAGCGACTTGACCCGCAGTACGATCAGCACCGGACCAAAAATCTCGTCCTTGTAAATGGTCATGTCGGGCTGCACATGATCGAACAGCGTGGCGCCGATGAAAAACCCGTCCTCGTGTCCGGGCACCTTGAGTCCGCGGCCGTCGAGCACCAGCTTCGCGCCCTGCGCCACGCCCTGATCGACATAACCCGAAACCTTGTCGCGATGCACGCGGCTGATCAGCGGTCCCATGTCCGCCGCCTTGTCGTTGCCGGCCCCGATTTTCAGCTTGCCCGCCGCCGTCTTCAGTTTCGCCACCAGTTGATCGGCAACCTCCTCGACGGCAACGACTGCGGAAATCGCCATGCAGCGTTCACCCGCAGACCCATAGGCCGCCCCGATCAGGCCATCGGCGGCAAAATCGAGATCGGCATCGGCCAGTACCACCGCGTGGTTCTTCGCACCGCCCAGCGCCTGCACCCGCTTGCCCTCTTTGGCACAGGTCTCGTAAATGTATTTGGCGATCGGTGTCGAACCCACAAACGAGACCGCCTTGACCAGCGGGTGATGCAGCAGTGCATCCACCGCCTCCTTGTCGCCATGCACGACATTGAACACGCCGTCGGGCAAACCGGCCTCCTTGAACAGTTCCGCCATGCGCATTGATGCGGAGGGCACTTTCTCCGACGGCTTCAGCACAAAGGTGTTGCCGCAGGCGATCGCCACCGGATACATCCACAGCGGCACCATCACCGGAAAATTAAAAGGCGTAATCCCCGTGCACACGCCCAGCGGCTGACGCATTGAGTGCGTATCCACGCCGGTGCCCACGTCCTCACTCATCTCGCCCTTCAACAGGTGCGGGATGCCCATTGCAAACTCGACGACCTCGATGCCGCGCTGCACCGAGCCGGCGGCATCGGCCAGCGTCTTGCCGTGCTCGTCGGTCACCAGGCGCGCCAGTTCGTCACGGTGCGCATCGAGCAGTTCACGGTAGCGCATGAGGATGCGAGCGCGCCGCAGCGGCGGCGTGTCACGCCATGCCGGAAAAGCGCGTTGTGCCGATGTGACCGCGGCATCAATGTCATGCGCGTTCGCCAGCGG
Organism: Betaproteobacteria bacterium; assembly: GCA_029883965.1. Classification (GTDB taxonomy): domain Bacteria; phylum Pseudomonadota; class Gammaproteobacteria; order Burkholderiales; family SG8-41. Next base: position 2,974 of record JAOUIN010000177.1, on the reverse strand, counting down.
CACCTGCCGCGTGACTTTTCCGGTTGCCGGATTGGTAACGCCGGCGCTGCGGCTTGATGTTGCCGGATGCGCCTTGCCATCAATCCACAGCGGAATGGTGGTGCCGGTATTGAGTTCTGCGGGTTTGTTCATGGTCTCCTTGCTCCTGCTATGCGCCGGACTTTCTGCCGGCCTGATACAACTCACGAAACGTTTTCCCCTCCGGCGCTGGAAAATCACGCCGGTCGGTCCAGCCGCCCGCGAATGGCAGGCTGCGGATCATGCCGGACTTGTTGGCCATGCTTTTGAGCACCCGTGCGTTGATGCGCATGGCCGTTGTAAACAGCCACGGATGTCGCGCCAGCCAGCCCCAGAGTTTAAGCGCCGCGACTTCGTGCCAGGGCTTCAGACCCTGCTCGAACTGGCGTTCGCGCAGCTTGCGCAGCAGATCCGGCAGCGGGATTTTTACCGGACAGGCGACATGGCACTGTCCGCACATCGTTGCCGCATTGGGCAGATCGCGCGCATTCTCCAGCCCGATATAAGTCGGCGTCAGGATGGAACCCATCGGCCCCGGATATACCCAGCCGTAGGCGTGTCCGCCGACACTCTGGTACACCGGGCAATGGTTCATGCACGCACCACAGCGGATGCAGCGCAGCATTTCCTGCATGTCGCCGCCGATCAGTTTGGTACGGCCCGCATCGACGAGAATAATGTGGAAATGCTCAGGGCCGTCGTGATCATCCGGACCACGCGGGCCCGTGGTCACCGAAATGTAATTGGTGATGCTCTGACCGGTGCCGTGGCGCGGCAGCACCCGCAGCAGCGTCGTCACATCCTCCAGTGTCGCCACCACTTTCTCGATGCCGGTGATCGCCACATGCACTTTGGGCAACGTGGTCACCATGCGCCCGTTGCCCTCGTTGGTGACAATCAGCGTCGAACCGGTTTCGGCAATGACAAAATTGGCGCCGGAGACGCCCATGTCCGCCGACAGAAAATGCGGCCGCAGCTTCTCGCGCGCCTCACGGCACAGTGCCGGGATGTCCGTCAGCCGCGGCGCCTGGTGCTTTTCCGCGAACAGATCCGACACCTCGTCGCGGGTCTTGTGCACCACGGGCGCGACAATATGTGACGGCGGTTCATTGGCCAGTTGCAGGATGTACTCGCCGAGATCGGTTTCGACGACCTCGAGGCCGGCGGCGATCAATGCATCATTCAGTCCGCATTCCTCGGTGACCATCGACTTCGACTTGATCACCTTGCGTACGCCGTGCTGCACGGCGATCTCGTTGACGATGCGGTTGACGTCGTCGTGGGTTTCCGCCCAGTGCACCACGGCGCCGCGCGCCGTCGCATTGCGCTCGAAGGTTTCCAGGTAGACATCAAGGTGTGCCAGCGTGCGGTCGCGGATCGCGGCGGCAGCATCGCGGATGTCCTGGAAATTATCCAGTTCGGCAATGCGGTCGGCACGGCCCTTGACGAAATTGCCCTGGAGTTTTTTCAGCGCGCCTTGCAGCCGGACATCGGCCAGCTTTTCGCCGGCGCGCGCCTTGAAATGCATGGAGGTGACTTGCATGATGCACAGTATATCGTGCGCGGCGCCCCTGCCCCCGCGCACGTTTCATGGGTTCACGTAAAACTATCTGCTCCGGCGCACCAACTGCAGCAGCACTGCAACTTAACGCACGACCAGCACCGGGATGTGGCTGTGCGTGAGCACCTTGACCGTTTCACTTCCCAGCAACAAGCCGTCCAGTCCTTTGCGGCCATGAGATGCCATCACGATCAGATCGCACTTGGAGGCCTGCGCCTTCGCGATGATTTCCTCGTAGGGGCTGTCTCCGAAAGCGACCACGCTTTCGCATTTAACGCCCTCGGATCTGGCGCGCGCTGACATGTCGACATGCAGCTTCTCGGCCGCTTTTTTGGCCTCTTCATCATGGCTTTTCTCTATTTCCTGCACGAGAGCCGATGAAAAAGGCACCGTGACACCGGTGTGATACGAAGACACCACCGTGATCAACGTCAGTTTCGAACCGAGCGCCTTTGCCAATGCAACGCCTTCATTCAACGCTTTCAACGACAACTCGGATCCATCCAGAGGCAACATGATGTGGGCGTACATTGTGATTCTCCTTGGTATAGTGCGGCCATCTTGGCGCAAGTCGAGCTTACAATAATTCGCACCGTCTTTAGACCATATTTTTTCAGATCTTGTCAGTCTGTTCGCCGCAGTTACAGGATGCGCCGCTCATCCGGCATCGTCAACACGATGTACAGCCGCGTTTTCAGTCTTTGAGTAGATAAAATACTGAACGCGCGGATTGCAAATACCGACGCCGGTCAACCAACTGACGTCTGGATTTCGCCGGAGGCACGCACGACTCTTCTGGGAACCCTCAGCGGCGTGAAACGTCTGCACCTCAATCCGCTGTCTTGCCCGCCAGCACCTCGGCCACGTGCACGACCTGCGTGTGCGCGTCACCACGGCGGCGCAGCCGGCCTTCGATGTTGAGCATGCAACCGAGGTCGCCCAGCACCACGGCTTCGGCGCCGTTCGCCGCGATGTTCTCGCATTTGCGTTCGGCAATATGCGATGAAATGTCACCGAACTTGAGCGCGAACGTACCGCCGAATCCGCAGCACTGTTCGCACTCGTCCATCTCCTGCAGTTGCACGCCGGCAACCTGCGCCAGCAGCGCGCGCGGTTGCTGCTTGACGCCCAGCTCGCGCAGTCCGGCGCAGGAATCATGATAAGTAATTGATTTTAATGACGTTTTTGCTTTTGGCGCAAAGTGTGCGACGTTCACCAGAAAATCCGTGAGTTCATAGGTGCGCGCAGACAGCGCACGCAGCGCCTCGCGCTCACCCTCGGGCACGTCATCGAGCAGATCAGGATAATGCGTGCGCATCATGCCCGCACAGGAACCCGACGGCACCACCACATACTCGCAATCCGCAAACTCGCGCGCCGCCTTGCGCGCAAGCG
>JAOUIN010000176.1 GCA_029883965.1 Betaproteobacteria bacterium | reverse complement strand
CTGCCCCTTGGGCAGGTATGTCGCCACCGCGTTGGCCAGCCTGACCTGTCCGGCTTCCAGTGCGAGCCGGACGCGAACCCAGATGTCTTCCGTCGACAGCTGCTGCGACCGGACCAGCGCTTCAAACAGCGGGTCACAGCTCGTCGGCAGGTCGCGTGCGACAAACCATAACGGACGCGCCTCGCGCAGCGCCAGAGTGTCGGCGCGGGTACGCGCCTGCAATGCATAACAGGTCAGCTCCAGATCATCGTTGACCAGCGCCGGCAATTCCGCGCTGAACGTTTCCCAGTCACCTTTCTTACCCAGCAGCTTCAGCCAGTCGCGACGCAGATAGTCCGACAGCGGCGTGTCGCGATTGGCCGCGAGCCATGCACGGATCGCATCAGGGTCGCGCGTCTCCAGTCCGGCCTGCAGCGCCCAGTACTGCACATAGGGCTCAAGCAGATGACCCTGGAATCGCGGCACGAGCTGCTCCAGCCGCTTGCCGTCGCCGGCCCGCGCCGCGTCGCGTGCGCCCAGAAACGCATCATCGAGTCCGGCAGCACCCGCAGTCGCGACTACAAAACCGCATATCGCTGCCGCCAGGGAACGCACACAAAACAGTCTCAATGCCATGAGATCACATCAATACCGTCGGTCATTTTTGAGGAATTTTCATAAGTTATTGATTATAATGATGTTTTAAGAGAGAAACAAGCGGTATGCAGGATTGCGGGTCTCATCGCACCAGGGATAACCAACCTGCGCCAGGAAAGCGCGGAACTTGGCCTTGTCCTTAGGCGGGACTTCCATGCCCACCAGCACCCGGCCGTAATCCGCACCATGGTTACGGTAATGAAACAGACTGATATTCCAGCCGCGGCTCATGCTGGTCAGGAACCGCACCAGCGCCCCGGGGCGCTCCGGAAACTCGAAACGGTAGAGAATTTCATTCTTCACGCCGGGTGCGTGGCCGCCAACCATGTGCCGCACGTGCAGCTTCGCGAGTTCATTGCTGCTCAAATCCAGCGTCTGCAATCCGCGCCGGCGCAGCATGCGCACCAGTTGCGCCGTTTCCTTGCGGTCACGCACCTGAACCCCGACAAACACCCGTGCCTGCTGTGCATCGTCATAACGGTAATTGAACTCCGTCACATTGCGCGGTCCCAGCAGCTCACAAAACGCCTTGAAGCTGCCGGGCTTTTCCGGAATCGTCACCGCCAGCACCGCCTCGCGGTTTTCACCGAGTTCCGCTTCTTCTGCGACAAACCGCAGCCGGTCAAAGTTCATATTGGCACCGCAGGCCACGGCAACCAGTGTCGCCCCGGTTGATTTTCTGCGCCCGGCCCAGACCTTGGCGCCGGCAATCGCCAGCGCGCCGGCGGGCTCGAGGATGGCGCGCGTGTCTTCAAACACATCCTTGATGGCGGCGCACATCGCGTCCGTGTCTACGCGGATGACTTCGTCCACCAGCGTACGGCACAAGCGGAAGGTCTCCCGGCCCACCTGCTTGACGGCGACACCATCGGCGAACAGTCCGACCTGCGCCAGTTTCACCCGTCGCCCGGCCTTCAGCGATTGATACATCGCGTCAGCGTCAAACGGCTCGACCCCGATGATTTTGATTTCCGGCCGCAGACGTTTGACATACGCGGCGATGCCCGCGATCAGGCCGCCACCGCCGATGGCGACGAAGATTGCATCGATCTGCTCCGGGTGCTGGCGCAGGATCTCCATGCCGATCGTGCCTTGTCCGGCAATCACGTCCGGGTCGTCGTACGGATGTACATAGGTGAGCTTGTGCCGCCGCTCGAGCTTATGCGCATGCGCCGCCGCCTCGTCGTACGTATCGCCATGCAGCACCACCCTGGCGCCGCGCGCACGCACGGCGTCCACCTTGATGTCGGGCGTGGTTACGGGCATGACGATGGTGGCCGGGCAGCGCAGGCGTTGTGCCGCCAGCGCAACGCCCTGCGCATGATTGCCGGCCGATGCCGCGATCACGCCGCGGCGCCGCACATCAGGTGCCAGTTTGACCATCTTGTTGTATGCGCCGCGCAGCTTGAACGAAAAAACCGGCTGCATGTCTTCACGCTTGAGCAGGATGCGGTTGCGCAGACGGCGCGTCAGATTCGGTGCCGGCTCCAGCGGCGTCTCCACTGCCACGTCATAAACACGCGCATTGAGTATGCGTTCCAGATAATCTGTTTTTTTCATTTCGCTTTTTACGCCATGCTTTTCAAGTTGTTCTGCAAACTCCTGATTCCCAAAGGTTATCAGGAATGCCGCCGGCAGGCGATGGATGCCGCAGACAGAGCGATTCGTGTATATTGAAACGCAGTTGTGACTGGGGACGAATCATGAGTCAGGATGCATTGAAACAGGCTGCCGCGCGGGCTGCGGTCGCCATGGTACCGGCAGGCAGCATCGTAGGCGTCGGCACCGGCTCGACGGTGAATTTTTTTATCGATGAACTCGCTGCAATCAAGGGCCGCATAGACGGCGCGGTATCGAGCTCGGATGCCAGCGCGGCACGGCTCAAGGCTGCCGGCATACACGTGCATGACCTCAACAGCGTGCGTGAATTGCCGGTTTACGTTGACGGCGCCGACGAGGTGACCCGTCACCTGGCGATGATCAAGGGCGGCGGTGGGGCACTGACGCGGGAGAAAATCGTCGCCGCGGTGGCGCAGCAGTTCATCTGTATCGCCGACACATCGAAACTGGTCAACGTGCTCGGCCGTTTCCCGCTGCCCGTGGAAGTCATTCCGATGGCGCGCTCATACGTGGCTCGGGAAATCGTCAAGCTGGGCGGCCAGCCCGAATGGCGGGCCAAATTCGTCACCGACAACGGCAATCTGATACTCGATGTGCACAACCTGACCATCCTGGATCCGCAAAAGCTGGAGACGCAACTGAACCAGATCACCGGCGTCGTCACCAACGGACTGTTCGCGCGGCGGCCGGCCGATGTACTGCTGCTCGCCGGAAAAGACGGCGTGGAAACGCTTCGGCGCACGGACGCCGCCATGAAACTGTCATGATTCGATGTTATTAATTGCCGTTTTCCCCAGAGACTATTCATCATGCCCGAACATACGCTAAAGCAATTCGACGCTGAATTGGAAGAAATTCGCTCACGAGTGCTGCAAATGGGCGGCCTGGTCGAGGAGCAGATCGTGCAGGCACTGGAAGCGCTGGCTACCGGCAACCCCAAGCTGGCCGGCGAGGTCGTGGACCATGACCACCGCGTGAACGCGATGGAGGTCGCGATCGACGAGGAATGCAGCACGGTCATCGCCAGGCGTCAGCCCGCGGCCAAAGATCTGCGCATGGTTATGACCGTAGTGAAAACCATCACCGACCTGGAGCGCATCGGTGACGAAGCGGCCAAGATCGCGCGCATGACCCAGGCGATCTACGAGAGCGACCGCCCGACGGTACCGCGCACCGCGGAGATCCAGCATGTCGCGGAAATCGCGCTGGACATGTTACGCAATGCTCTCGATGCCTTCGCGCGGCTTGATCTCACCATGGCTGCGAAAGTCGTCCGTCAGGACGAACAGGTGGACAAGGCATTCGTCGGCATTCTGCGCCAGCTGATCACCTTTATGATGGAAGACCCGCGCACGATTTCCCACTCAATCGAAATCCTGTTCATTGCCAAGGCCATCGAGCGAATCGGAGACCATGCCAAGAACATGTCCGAATACGTGGTTTATCTGGTCAAGGGCAAGGACGTGCGCCATACCGGTGTGGAAGCGCTGGAGCGCGAAGCGCTGGGGTAGTGCACCGGTATCCGCATGGTACACTCGCTGCCGAATGCTACAGCGGGCCGCGAGAACATGCATACAACACAAGTGTTGACCCCGTCAGGAGCAGTCCAGGGTGGCTGACCAGTCCACCATTGTCGCCGTAGACCTCGGCTCCAACTCCTTTCATTGCCAGATCGCGCGTGTTGCGGGTGACCAGTTTTTTCCGCTGGATTCGTTGCGTGAGCCTGTGCGCCTCGGCGCCGGACTCGGCAAGGACAAGAAACTCGATGACGAATCCCAGGAACGCGCACTGGCCTGCCTCGCCCGGTTCGGCGAGCGATTGCGCGGGCTTGACCGGCACGCGGTCCGTGCCATCGGCACAAACACGCTGCGCGTCGCCAAAAACGCCAAACCGTTTCTGAAGCGCGCCCGTGCAGCGCTGGGCTTTCCGATCGAAGTCGTGGCCGGCCGCGAAGAAGCGCGACTGATCTATCTCGGTGTGGCGCACAGCCTGCCGGTGACCCGCGAAAAACGCCTGGTGGTCGACATCGGTGGTGGGTCCACCGAATGCATCATCGGCAAAGGCTACAAGCCGCTGCGGCTGGAGAGCCTGTTCATGGGCTGCGTCTCTTACAGCCTGCGCTATTTCCGCGACGGTCGCATCACCAAGTCCGCATTCAAGCAGGCCGGACTGGCAGCGCGTGCGGAGCTGCTGCCGATCGTCGGCAATTACACGCGCGGAAACTGGCAGCACGCCGTCGGTTCGTCCGGCACCATCCGGGCCATCGCCGAGATCCTGCAGTTGTCCGGCTATACGGACGGCTCGATTACACTCGAAGGCGTCGAGCGGTTACGCACACAGTTGATCAAGTCAGGCGATATTGCGCGTGTCGAACTGCCGGGACTGCGTCCTGACCGCCAGCCGGTGCTGGCCGGCGGTCTGGCCATACTCCACGCTGTGCTCGACGAAATGAAAATCGACATGCTGGTGCCGGCCACCGGCGCAATGCGCCAGGGCATCCTCTACGACATGCTGGGACGCTTTCAGCATCAGGACATGCGCGATGTCACCGTTGCCCAGTTCATGCGCCGCTACCATGTTGACGCACAGCAGGCGCGCCGCGTCGCCGCCTGCGCTGCAGCGCTGTACGAAAAACTGGCGGGCAATACTGCGGACGACGATGTACTGCAATGTCTGGGATGGGCTGCCAGGCTGCATGAAATCGGGATCCCGGTGGCGTACAGCGGCTATCACAAGCACTCGGCCTATATTCTCAGCAATGCCGACATGCCCGGGTTCTCGCGTGAAGAGCAGGAACGTCTGGC
>JAOUIN010000175.1 GCA_029883965.1 Betaproteobacteria bacterium | reverse complement strand
CTGTTCGGTCTTTGCCGCTCGCATGCGATCGCGATATTCGTTTCGTTCCTGCTGGGTCATCAACTGACTGCCGTAGATGCGGTCCTGCGTCTGGTTCCGGGTCTGATCTTTAGCCGCAGTCTGTGCATTCGCTATTGAAACAATTCCGACTAGCGGAATGGCGAAAGCGAGTATCGCCAGTGGTTTTCGTAGTTTCATGATGCTCTCCATAAAGTTAATGGCGCGACGATGTTCAATGGTTGATGCTTACCGTTCCTGCGCCAGTTTGCGGCGCTGTGCTTCGGCGACTTCCGCGATCGTTGCGGCCGCACTGCTGGATACCGGTGCGCAAAGGGATTCACTGATATCTGCCGCGAGCGACGGCGTCATTGCCTTTGCTGAAACGATGCCGAGATAGGTTCCTGCCAGTATCAGGTCGGGCGTTGTTTTCTGCAGTTCTTCCTGCAGATCGACCAGCAGGTAGGTGGCGTTGGAGTTTTTGGCCGGTTTCGGGCCGGATGTCAGATGCCGCGATACGGTTTCAATGCGTCCAAAATTGTTTCCGCTCAGTCTCGCCTGGGCAGTCATCGGGTTGGCGCCCGGCGTCGGACATCTTCCGAATTGCGCTGTGGTAATACTGGAGTACGTGGTCGGCGTTCCGGGCGGATTGACGGGGGGATTGACCACATCCGTGCTGCGACCGCCGAGGTATCCGGACCGCGATGTCTCGTTGGCCTGGGGGCCGCTGCTCGACTGTGGGCCGCCAGTCATGGCGGGGCTGCCGCCGGGAGTCGGATTGCTGACCCCGCTTGCGCCGCTGCGGCTGGTGCTACCGGCCGTACCACCACCGACAGCGCCGCTGGGGGCGCCGACCGTATTGCCGCTTTTGACGCCTTGTGCGCCTGCATCGGTGCTGAACATGATGGCCATTATGAACAAGGCAGCGACCGACGGCCGCTGGCCGAGGGGTAGGGATTTCCGGCTAATGGTTGACATGATGAGATCCCTCATTGGTTTGCTTTTTCCGCAGCCGCAGCGTCAGATGCAGCGGTAAGTGTTTGACGCTGCGTTTCGGCAACTTCCGCGATTTCCTTGGCCTGTGCGTCGCTGACGCTGCCGCATATCTGGCGGCTGACCTTCTTCACGGTATCGGCTGTGACCGGTGCTTTCGCGATCAGGCCGAGATAGGTGCCCGCGAGTTCGGCGTTCGGTGCGGGCTTGATCAATTCCTGCTGCAGGCTGCCCATTACGTACGGCGGTGCGATCTTGCCGCTGGCAGCCAGTTGCGGGTCGACCAATCCGCGCGCTGCGTTCAGACGCAGCAGATTGCTGCCTCCAAACTGTTGTGCCGCGGGCATGTCTGCCACAACACCCTCGCAGCGTGTCGGACCATCAAGCACACTGCGTGAGCTAACCGTCGGACCGCCACCGGAGCCCGGTATGAGATCGCTGGATACAGAAGAAGTGGGGGAAACGTAAACATCCGGATCAGGGTTATCCGGCACAGGCAGCGTCCAGCCGCCCCAGTAGCGCGTGCGACCGTCGGCGCTGGCTGCCTGGGCACCATCGCCATAACGGCCAACGCCGTCCGGTACCTGGGCATTGCCGCTCAAGCCGCTGCCGCCGCCGAAGCGTTCGCTACGGGAATGCGACGAACCGGAACCGTGCGTGCCGCTGCTATGGCCTTGATGCTTCATTTTCGTGCCGTGGCCCTTCTCTTCCTTGCCGCCATGTGTGCTGCCGCTGTCGTGGCCGCTGCCGCCTTTGTCACTGCCTTTGCCGCCGCTGTGACCACCAGTTGATCCGGAGTCGTGTCCTTCCGCAGCCTGTGCGGAATTGACGAACACCCTTAGCGCGGAACCGGCATTGCTGATCGCGTCGATAGCAAACGCCGTGCCGAAACCCAGCGCCATCGCCGTGATTAGCAGGGCAGCTTTGCGATTGCTTTGGATGTCCATGATGTAACTTCCTTTCTCAAAGTGTTGAAGCGGTGCCGGGCGTGTCTGTGCGTCCGGCACCTTGAAACAGGCCGCTTAGCCGTGGGCGTCGGCGATGGCCTTGCGTACTTCTTCTGCCCAGTTCGAGACCTCGGCCGCAGTCGGTGCCCCGGCAGCTGGTGTCAGCAACATGATTTTGTTGATGGCATCAACTGTGGCCTGGGTGATCGTGAGGGTCTTGTCAGATGCGCTGCCGATGAACACGGCCATCATCATTAACGCGGCATTGTAAGAAGTGGCCGTAAGCGTGCCCGCAGTGGCTGTGATGGTCCCGTCAACGAACACATCCTTGTACAGCGCCAGATTCTGCAGCGGCGAGTCGACCCGCACAAAGGTCGTGCCGTCGACAAAGCTCTCTTTCACCAGGGCTTTCAGTGCTTCGAGCTTTTGCGCAGGGTCCAGTGCGGCGTTATTGGCAATCTCAATCACTTTGTTATAAAACGGCAAAGTCATTGTTGCCAACGCTTCGGCCAGTTGACGTTCAAGCACCTGCGCTGGCGCGCGCACCACGCTCAGGCGACCCAGTTCAAGGTCGGAAGGAACACCTTCCTTGGCCCATACCGGAGCCCCGCCTTGTGTGCCCGGCGCCGGCTGTGAGCCACCGCCGCCATACTTCGGACCTTTGGCGTCGCTGTCGGCGCTCGGCCCGCCCTGACCCTGTCCGCTGCCTGAGGCGCTGCCTTTTTTGCCGTGGTCGCCAGTCGGGCCACCTGCACCTTTGGCGGTGCCGCCTTCTGCGGCCTGCGCCGAAGCTACCAGCGACCACCCGGCTGACAATTCCGGAACGGTGCTGCTGATGCCTGCAACAATACCCAATGCCGCCGCTACAGCAATCGCGGTCGCGCGAACTTTGAATTTGATGGTTTTCACGATCTAATCTCCAAGTAATTGATGAAAAAGCCTACGCGGAAAGGAGTCACTTCTTTATCGCTATCCTGCCGCTTGTGATTAGTTTAGGTTTTTGAATATCAGGTTTTTTTGATATAGATCAGAAGCAGGAGAGAAATTGGTTTTGCGATTGGAGTTTGTTGATGCAGACCACGAAATCGGGCCGTTCGGCAGAACGCAATTCCTGTTGTCCGCAACGGGCAGCGGATCGCAATGCACTGGCTGCTGTACGAGGGGGGGCGGAACAGAAATTCCAAGGCAGTGCACTCGATGGAGTCATCCGCCGCACCGAGGCGGAAACATTAATGCAGAAAGGTCACTGCGAGACGCACGTGCTTCTTGAAGTTTTTGCCCGGAATGCTCGGCTGCAGTTCGCGCTTACGAACTCAAGTCAAGAGCCTGTATGCGGTTGATGCAATTCCTGCTGCCCAGAACGGACAGCGGATGGCAATCACAGGGCCATGCTGTACAGGAGGTGCACATAAATCCCAAGGCAGTATCCCCGGCAGTGTGGTCACCCTGCCGGGGCGGAAGCGTTAATGCGAGAAGGGAATGGCGAGGCGCACGAACACTACGCGCTTCTTGAAGTTCTCGGTCGGAATGCTCGACTGCAGTTCGCGGTTGGACACATCCATGTCAAGAATGAAGTTACGGTTGATGCGATAGGCCACGCCGATGTTCGCCCCGTAGTAATCATCTTCACGGCTGAGTCCCTGGTAATCGGCGCGCGACATGGATGCGCCGCCACGGATCGACCACGCTTGATCGAAGCGGTGGGTCGCGTTGAGGGAGAAATAGGTGTTCAGGTAGCTGGAGGAGACCACGACAACACCGGGCGCCACGGTTTGCGATACCGTGGTTTCTTCGATGGTGCGATCCAGATAAGCCGACACTGTGGTGCGGGGTGCGACAGACCACAGCAGCGCCGTTCCATACACCGGAGCTTCGATATTGCCGAGGCGCGAGTCCGCGTAGTTCTGATTGGCATATCCGGCGAAGGCGTCTAGTTTGAGCGTATTCGGGAGGTTCCATTTGACGCCTACCAGATAGCGTTGACCGTCGGAATCGCGGTCATAACCGAGGTCGTCGACGCCGTTTTTGTAGTCACGGTTGTCGAATGCAACCTGCGCATAAGGCTCGAGTTGCGGCGATACCTCATAACCTACGCGCACGCCACCAGTGTACTGCCAGCGGTCACGGTCGTCTTGGTTGATGATGTTGATCACGCCGCTGCCGGTCAGGAAATTGACGTCGTTGTAATCAAGTCGCTGCGCGGTGCCGGCAACGCGTACTGACCACTGATCGATCTGGTTGAAAAAACCGCCGTAGTAGCGGTACTGGCGGTATATCGTCGGCGTCAGGCCATTTCTCGAATCGGGTGATTCGCGGTCCTCGTGGTCTTTCGAGAAGCGTGCGCCACCGTAAACGTTGCTGTCCGCGGAAAAATCGTAGCGGCCTTCTGCGCTGAGGCGGTAATCGTCGGTATTTTCTGAGCTGTAGTGGTTGTACCGGGTGATATCGGTAGCGGCATAAAAATTGAGCGCATGCTTTGCCCAGTTTGACTGCACCCACACTGCCGGCGCAACGACGGTCGCATGGTCGCCGACCTGCTGGTTGGTGTAAAACACATTGTCATCGTAGAGATAGGTGACATCGATTTCGGGGAGCACGATGAACGAGCCGACCTGGAACGGCTGACCGCTGACCGCAGTCGTTTCCGCGGGCTTCAGCGTGCGTCCCGGCGCCGGGCCGGGGCTGTCTGAATCGGTTTTCGGATCGGTTCCTGTTCCTGGTACTGCCTTCGTGCCGGAAGGCGCCGGAAGCGTGCTTTTTTCCTGGGCGTGTATTGGTGTGGTGCAGAAGATCAGCGCGACCGCAAATATTGTTTCACGAAGAAAAACCGGAAACCGCGCATGCCGGATGGTCGTGTTCGTGCGATTTTGGATTGCTAGCCCGCGCATTTTTACCCCGAAAACTTAAGTAATTGTTAAATATATCAGAATGTTAAATATATCAGAAAAAAAATTTTAAAGTATCCGCAAAAAACTCGCTGGACTGCGTAGATGATCACGGCTTTTCAGCAGCACATTTCCCTGCGCGATCGCTAAACTGTTCGGCAATGACAACGTAATTTAATCTGGCTGCAATATAGGTGACGAATCGCATTTGGCATTTGATCCATATCAATAATGGCGGGCCGAATCGTGTTATTCGTGCTGTTGCGCACTCGTATACTCATCACCTATTGCGTGTAC
>JAOUIN010000174.1 GCA_029883965.1 Betaproteobacteria bacterium | reverse complement strand
GCACTAGAAGACAAACTGACCCAGTTTGTCGAAATAAATCAGCGGCTGCGTGAAGACACGCAGCGGCTGCGCCAGGAACTGGCCTCGGCCCTGCATCGCAACAAGCAGCTCGAAGAGAAAATCATGACCGCCAGCGGCCGTCTTGAAAATATCCTGAAGCAGATTCCCGCCGAGGAAACATGAGCGCCGACCCAAAGGGTTTGCAGATCAACATCATGGGGCGCGAATTTCGCGTCGCTTGTGCGGAGCACGAACAAAAGGGTCTGCTTGAAGCCGTGGAGTATCTCAACGGCAAAATGCAGGAAATCCGCGACCGCGGCAAAGTCATCGGCCTTGAGCGCGTCGCGATCATGGCGGCGCTCAATATCACGCATGAATTTCTTTCGATGAAGGTCGGCGGCAGCTTTGACATCGCGGAAACCAAGCGTAGAATTCAACGCATGGAAACGGCCATTGATCTGGCGATGGCGGAGCAAAGCAAGCTGTTCTGAATCACAGCTTCGCCGGTTCCGCAGTCGGTTGTCCTGCTCATGTGCCGTTCAAGAATTCCCCTGCGGTGTTCGTTCGGGCCATATACTCTTTGAACCAATAACATCGCTGTGGCTGCCGACCCAAGCAGTTTCGGTGTGCGCGTCCCACGCGGAAGCGCCTGAAGAAACTCGGAAGGTAGCCGCCTTGAACCTCAGGTTCAAGATGCTGGTCTGAAGCGGCACAGGCGGGGGAACCCTATACATATGCGGCTCGGTGCAGCCGCATTTTTTTTGACTGCACAATTTGCAGTCGCCTTGAAGTCTGATTGAACATGCGCTACTGGCTGATCAAATCCGAACCTGACGTCTACAGCATCGACGACCTCGCACGCGACAAGACCACGCCCTGGACCGGCATCCGGAATTACCAGGCACGCAATTTCATGCGCGATCAGATGAGGCCCGGCGACCAGGCTTTTTTTTATCATTCCAACTGCGCCGAGCCGGCCATTGTCGGTATCGCCGAAGTCAGCGGGACGGCATACCCGGACGCCACGCAGTTTGAGCGCAAGGGCAAGTATTTCGACAGCAAGGCAACGCCCGAGAATCCGCGCTGGCTGCATGTCGATTTCCGTTTTGTCAGAAAGTCGAAGCCGGTCACGCTGGCTGAGCTCCGCGGACACAAAGCGCTGGCCGGAATGCGTCTGCTGGCCAAAGGCAACCGTCTGTCTATCACACCGGTCGACCCGGACGAGTGGAAGTACATACTCGGCCTGATGAAATAGCCGGAAAGCAGGCACTATATGTTTGACTGGTGGTGGGCGTACCTCGCCGTCGGCGCATTCGTCGGGTTCTTCGCCGGACTGCTGGGGATCGGCGGCGGCGCCGCCATGGTCCCGGTACTGGCACTGATTTTCGCCGCCAAGCAGTTTGCGCCGGCACATGCTGTTCACCTGGCACTCGGCACCGCGATGGCTACGATGCTGTTTACATCGGTATCGAGCGTGCGGGCGCATCATCAACACAATGCCGTCAACTGGATGCTCGTGCGTCGCATGGCGCCGGGTGTCGTCGTCGGCACCTTCGGCGGCGCATTGCTCGCCAGCGTGCTTGAACTGCGCCTGCTGACCATCGTTTTTACGGTGCTGATCTACTACCTGTCGGCACAGATGCTGTTCGGTCGCAAGCCGCAGCCGGGAACAGCGCCGCAAACAGCCGTCGGCGCCGGTGCCACGGCCGCAGGAATCGGCGCTATTTCCAGCCTCACGGCAACCGGCGGCGCCGCGCTATTCGTGGCCTATATGGTCAAGCACGGCACGCGTGTTCATGAAGCCATCGGTACTGCCGCCGCCATTGGCTGGCCACTGGCCGCTGCCGGCACAGTGGGTTACCTGCTGACCGGGTGGAGCGAGACCGGTCTGCCTGAATACAGCATCGGCTATGTTTACCTGCCGGCGCTCGCCGGCATCGTCATTGCCAGCGTGCTGCTGGCGCCGGTGGGGGCGCGCCTGGCGCACCGCACACCGGGCCCGCTATTGAAAAAGATTTTCGCCGCCATCCTGTTCCTGCTGGCGACGAAAATGCTGGTCAGCTTTTTCTAGACAATTTTCCCGGCGCGCAGCCCGGCAATCGCAGCATCGTCGAGCTTCAGCACATCGCGCAGGATTTCCTCGGTGTGCTGCCCCAGCGTAGGCGGCGGCAGCTTGTATTCCACCGGCGTCGCAGAGAACCGCATCGGACTCGCCACCAGAGGCACCTTGCCTGCTGTCGGGTGCTCCATTTCGATCCTGACGCCGCGAGCCTTCACCTGCGGCTCGTCGAAGACCTGCTGCAGGTTGTTGATCGGGCCATTGGGCACGCCTGCCTGCTCGAGCAGATCCACCCATTCGCGGGTCGTGCGCTGCATAAACACGGCATTCAGCTGCGCGGTGATCTCGACGCGATTCTCGACACGCTTGGCATTGGTGACGAACCGCGGATCCTGCGCCAGTGCCTTGCAGCCCGCGATCTCGCAGAACTTGTTAAACAGGTTGTCGTTGCCGCAGGCCAGGATGATGTCACCATCGCTGGTATGGAAAGTCTGGTACGGCACGATATTGGGATGCGCATTGCCCAGCCGGCCCGGCGCCTCGCCGGTCGCCAGGTAATTCATGGCCTGGTTGGCCAGAAAAGCGACCTGGGTATCGAGCAATGCCAGATCGAGGTGCTGGCCCACGCCGGTTTCGGCACGATGTGCAATTGCGGCGCATACCGCAATCGACGCATACATGCCCGTCATGATGTCGACAATGGGCACGCCGACGCGCTGCGGGCCGCCGCCGGGCAGGTCATCGCGCTCGCCGGTGATGCTCATCAGCCCGCCCATGCCCTGCACCATGAAATCGTACCCGGGCCGTTCGCGGTACGGCCCCGTCTGACCGAATCCGGTCACCGAGCAGTAAATCAGCTTCGGATTGATCTTGCGCAGGTCTTCGTAACCCAGGCCGTAACGCGCAAGGTCACCATGCTTGTAATTCTCGAGCAGCACGTCGACCTGTGCCGCGAGCTTGCGCACCAGTTCCTGGCCTTCGGGTTTCGACAGGTTGATGGTGATGGATTTTTTGCCGCGGTTGGCTGCCGCGAAATAGGCGGACTCTTTGGTATCCGCGCCCTGCGGGTCTTTCAGCCACGGCGGGCCGAACGCGCGCGAATCATCGCCGCCTCCCGGCCGCTCGACCTTGATGACTTCTGCGCCGAGGTCAGCGAGATTCTGCCCGGCCCACGGTGCGGCGAGAACCCGTGAGAGATCCAGTACTTTGATATGCGTTAGCGGTCCAGCCATGATTTTCCTGAAGAAGTCGTTTGACGAATTGATGGGGTATCAAGAAAACCCGGTTTGCTGCAGTCACCGTCCGACAAAACGGGGGGTTTTCTTGCTCATGAAAGCATCGTAACCGATGCGGTAATCCTCGGTGTTGAAGTAATCAAAATTGGCTTGGATTTCGGCTTCGCTCAGCGGCGCCGGTTTTGGCGTCAGCCGGCGGATGAACTGCTTGTGCCAGCGCGCAACCAGCGGAGCACCGGCGATGATGCGTTGTACGGTCGCTCCGGTTTCGGCCGCCAGTTCTGCATCTGTCACCAATCGCGTCAGCAGACCCTTGGCCAGCGCCTCGTCAGCATTCCACACCCGGCCTTCCACCAGAATTTCCAGCGCTACCGCGCGGCCGACCAGCGGCAGTACTGCTGCGAGTTCGTCGTAGGCAATCGCGAATCCCAGCCGGTTGATGGGCACGCCAAAGCGCGCACTCTCCCCTGCGATGCGCAGGTCACACTGGCACGCGAGCTCGAGCCCGCCGCCGGCGCAGGCGCCATGAATCATTGCGACCGTGGGATGCCGGCATTCACCGACGGCACGCAGGGCGCCGTGGACCAGTTCATGGTGATACACCTTGCCCTGCTCTACCGTGTTGCGCAACGATGCAAACTCGGCAATATCGGCACCCGCAGCAAATGCGGCCGTACCGGCGCCGCGGAGCACGACGCAGCGCAAACCGTCATCATCCGACAACTGCCGCATCTCGGAAGCAAGGTCCCGCCACATCGCCACCGTCAGCGCATTGAGTTTGGCCGGATTGGACAACAGGACTGTGGCCACGGGGCCGGCACGCGTCACCAGAATTTCGCCGTTCATGACGTGATTTTAGAGGATTGCGCTGCGCACATAGACTGCACCCATGAAAAAAGCCAGCCCGCACACCATGCCGACAAACATGTTGCGGCGGGCTACACGGTAAGCGACGAACGCGATGGCGCAGGCGAGCAGCCGGTCGGTCAGCGCCGTTTGCGACAGCAGCCCCGACGGCGCGACGATGATACGTGCGATCAGCCCGGCCACCAGCGCATACGCCACGCAGGAAATCCATTCGAACATGGCGCTTTGCGGATTGAGCCGGCCTGACAACAGCACGCCCAATCCGCGCCACATGTAAGTGGCCGCGGCACAGGCCAGCATCAGCAGCCACAGATCAGCGGCGTTGTGCATGTTGTCTCTGCAGCACCCAGGCCGCGGTACCGCCGATAAACCCGGCACCGAGCAGGCTCCATGCGGGTGCGATTGCGTGCAATATCAGCGCCGTCGCCGCACCGCAGACCAGTGCGGTAATCGCCGAACGCGTCTGCGCTTCGCCGACCAGGGTGACAAAAAAGTATAGCGGGGTAAGCAGCGCCAGGCCGAAGCGCGCCAGCGGCGGCAGCGCGCCGATCAGCAACTGCCCGATCAGCGCAAACACCACTGACGCGCCGAGACACACCATTGAGAATCCCAGAAAATAATGCCAGCGCACCCCGGCGTCCATGTCATTGAACCGGCGCATGGTCACGGCCCAGGTCGTCATCGATACCACCTGCGCCGCCAGCAGAAACTGCCACAGGCGGCGGCTACGGCTACCCGCGCGCAGCATCGGCATCAGCGTCAACGTCATCGGCAGGAAACGCGCTGCGCTCAACGAGACCGCCAGCACCGTGGCAGCCACTGCTGCTTCCCCTGCCTGCATCTCCAGCAGCACCAGTTGACCGGGGAGCGCCCAGATCGCCACCGTGGCCGACAACGTCAGCCACACGGAATAACCGGCGTCCGCCGCGAGTGAACCGTATCCTATGAATCCTGCGCCCAGCACGGCAGCAGG
>JAOUIN010000173.1 GCA_029883965.1 Betaproteobacteria bacterium | reverse complement strand
ACCAGCAGATGTTCGGCGCACTGGTCTACTTCGTTGTCATGGGTGGTGTGTTGGGTGCCGGTTTCTGGGTCAATCATGCCCGGGTGCGTGCCCTGGTCGAGGGTTATGTAATCAATGCGGGTGAAACGGCTGATGACAGTGCCGTCAGTGCCGGAGTGTCCGGAGGGACGACGAAAATCCTGCTGCCGGTGGACGGTTCGGAGAATTCGCTTAACGCGGTCCGCCATGTGATAAGCCGCGCTGCCGACAAACCGGCCATCGAAGTGCACCTGCTGCATGTGCGTACACCGTTGTCCTACATTGCGCGCTTCGTCAGTCGCAGTGACATTGACGGCTACCATCGGGAAGAGGCCGTGAAAGCCCTGACCCCGGCGCTCGAGTTGCTGAGCCGGGCCGGTGTGCCGCATGTCGACCACGTCGAGTTCGGCGACAAGGCTGAGACCATCAAACGGGTGGCTGAACGACTCGGGGTCGATCAGATCATCATGGGAACAGCGCGTAAAAACTCCATTACCCGCATCCTCGAGGATTCGGTGACCGGCAACGTGCTCGAGATTGCGCAGGTGCCTGTGGTTGTGGTCACGGGCCCGTCGGTCTCCAAAGTCGAGAGGGTCGGCGTGCCGGCGGGCATCGCGGCAGTCGTCGCTTACCTGCTGGTCGCCGCGTACTGAGCGGTTTTCAAGATCGCCTATAGATTTTTCGGTGCATATCGATATTGCTGTCATTAGGAAAAATCAGGTGCGATCCGGTGAACTTCTGTTGCCGGATTGCTTCCAAGGAAACGTGATGGTGCGTTTCCCCAGCAAATAGTGTCGCAGCATCATGTGTTGTCCGTTGCGCCCTTTGGGATGACGGACGACTAGAAGGGGAGTAGCTCACTAGCTGCGTGCCGACAATTCGAGGGCCTCAGGTCCTCCGGTACGCAGGGATCCTGACTGATCCGGGCCAGACCTTCGCCGGCGTCGTACGGTTGCGCTGGTTTGCGCATGCCGTTCGGCTTTGACGATGGTTTTGATCGGAGTTTGTCATGGAAAGCATAGGCATGTGGTGGATGTGGGCTGCGTTCGCGGCCTTCGTGGTGGTTGCAATCGTTGTTGATCTGGTGCTGCTCCAGTCCAAGGGGGCTGCGAAAGTCTCCTTCAGGGAGGCGCTCAACTGGTCGATCGTCTGGATCGTTCTGTCCTTCGTCTTCAACGGGCTGTTGTGGTGGTATCTCGACGTCAACTACGGACGCGAACTGGCCAATGAAAAATCGATGGAGTTTTTCACCGGCTACCTGATCGAAAAATCTCTCGCGGTGGACAACATCTTCGTTTTCCTGATGTTGTTCACTTTCTTTGGCGTGCCGGTGCAGTACCAGCGGCGCGTGCTGATTCTGGGAATTATTGGCGCCATTGTGCTGCGCGCGGTAATGATCCTGATCGGTGCCTGGCTGATCTCTCAGTTCCACTGGATACTTTACCTGTTTGGCCTGTTCCTGCTGGCGACCGGCGTGAAAATGCTGATGATGGCGGAAGCGGAAGCCGACCTGGATCGCAATCCGGTGGTCAAATGGCTGCGCGGTCACATGCGCATCACCAGCGAGTTCCACGGGGAACGGTTTGTTGTCTTCAAGGACGGGGTGCGGTGGTTTACACCATTGTTCGTCGTGATGATCATGATTGGCATCACCGATGTGATCTTCGCTGTTGACAGTATTCCTGCGATTTTTGCGATCACGCTTGATCCCTTCATCGTGCTGACATCCAACGTCTTCGCGATACTTGGGCTGCGAGCCATGTATTTTATGCTGGCTGATCTTGCCGATCGTTTCCACCTGCTCAAGTACGGTCTTGCGTTCATCCTGATCTTCATCGGAATCAAGATGCTGCTGCTCGATGTCTACAAAATTCCGGTTGGATTTGCGCTGTCGGTGGTGGGCATCGTGTTGCTGGTATCCATGATTGCCAGTCTTTACGTGACGCGACCCGGCAGTGCGACTCCTGTCAAGGGAGAATCGAAATGACGCGCGATTCTGCTGTCCGTCTTGCAGGTTGGATCGAGTCTCCACCGATTCAGCGCGCCCTGATTTCACTGATCCTGCTGAACGCCGTGGTGCTGGGTCTGGAAAGTTATCCTGTTCTGGCCGCGCGCTGGGGGAATATGCTTACGCTGATCGATCGCGTCATTCTCTCGGTATTCGTGCTGGAAATCGGGGTGCGTATCGCTGCGCACAGGCTTTCGTATTTTCGTGATCCCTGGAGCGTGTTCGATTTCGTAGTAGTTGGCATTGCGCTGGTTCCTGCAAGCGGACCGTTCGCCGTGCTGCGGGCGCTGCGCGTGCTGCGGGTCATGCGGCTGATCTCGATGGTGCCCAGCATGCGGCGCGTGGCGACCGGTTTGCTGACGGCGATACCCGGCCTGGTTTCGGTCGTGGGCATTATCGCCGTGATTCTTTATGTATCCGCAGTGATGGCGACCAAGCTTTTTGGAGCCGAGTTTCCGCAATGGTTCGGTACCCTCGGAGAAAGCGCATACACCCTGTTCCAGATCATGACGCTCGAGAGCTGGTCGATGGCGATCGCGCGCCCGGTCATGGATGTGTTTCCCTATGCTTGGCTGTTTTTTGTCGTCTACATCCTCGTGTCGACGTTTACGATGCTGAATCTGTTCATTGCGGTGGTCGTGAACGCGATGCAGCAGGAGCACCGGCGTGAGCAGGCCGCGGAAGTCGCCGCAGAGTCCGGTGCTGACGGGCTGTACCGGGAAATAACGGCGCTGCGGGCGGAGTTGCGGGAACTGCGGGCAGCGCTCGGGCCCACGGTACGTGCAACGTGAGCAGGCGCTGGCTGGGGCGCTGGCTGCCGACGCAGCAGACATTGCGGGCGCATCGTGTTCTGCGTCGGTTTGACCCGCTGTTGTCGCGCCCCGGATTGTGGCGGCTCGATCGTCGCAGTGTTGCCGCAGGTGCTGCCGCAGGCGTATTTTTCGGTTTCCTGATTCCGATCGCACAGATTCCGCTGGCGGCTCTGGCCTCATGGCTGATGCGCGCGAACTTGCCGGTCGCAGTGGCCTCAACCTTGGTGTCCAACCCTTTCACCTACGTGCCGATCTACTGGCTGGCGCATGAAACGGGGCAGGCCCTGCTGGGTGCTGCTGCAGCAGTACCGCAAAACGGCGGTTCTTTTGCCCAGATCGGTTTACCGTTGTTCACCGGGCTGGCCAGTTTCGCGGTGGCAGGCGCATTGCTGGCTTATGCGGGAGTACATTTGGTCTGGCGTCTGGCGCTGTGGATCTACGCAGTCCGGCGCCGGCGCCGCAAAACAACCCATCCGAAGGACTTAAGTAATTGATTATATAAATTTTATTAAAAGCCTCTCGCCGGGGTATGCACGGCGGGGCGCGCGCCTAGAACTTGGGCTTGCGTGCAGCCTTCTTGTAGCCCTTGATCCCGTCCAGAATTTCCTTTTTCGCTTCTTCGGAACCGACCCAGCCCACGACCTTGACCCACTTGCCGGGCTCCAGATCCTTGTAGTGCTCAAAAAAGTGGGCAATCTGCGCCAGCGTGCCCTGGGTGAGGTCGCGGTGTGATCTGATCTTGGCATACAGCGGGGTCAGTTTGTCGATGGGAACGGCAAGGATTTTGGTGTCGTCGCCTGCCTCGTCTTCCATTTTCAGCATGCCGACG
Organism: Betaproteobacteria bacterium; assembly: GCA_029883965.1. Lineage (GTDB taxonomy): Bacteria > Pseudomonadota > Gammaproteobacteria > Burkholderiales > SG8-41. The sequence goes on along the minus strand of JAOUIN010000173.1, from coordinate 1,468 downwards.
GGCCGGCAGCGCACAACGACACCGGTGATCAGCGGCACCGGCGACAGCACCAGCACGTCGACAGGATCGCCGTCGCCGGACAGCGTGTGCGGCACATAGCCGTAGTTGCACGGGTAGCGCATGGCGGTGGACATGAAACGGTCGACGAACATCGCACCGGTGGACTTTTCCATTTCATACTTGATCGGCTCGGCGTGCATCGGGATTTCAATGATGACGTTGAAATCGTTGGGTACATCGAATCCGGAGTTGACACGATCGAGGTTCACAGCTGGTCCTTGGGATGCGGGATGCCTGATTATAGCGTCGCCGGGGGCCGCGGCCCGGCGTACATGCTACGATCTCAGATCATTCAACCATGGAGTTGTTCATGAAACTGTACATTACCCCCACCTCCGGCAATGCCTGGAAAGTCCGCTTGCTGCTGTCCATGCTCAAGCAGAACTACGAGACGGTGGTGCTGGATACGGCAAAGGGCGAGCACAAGACGCCGGAATTTCTGAAACTCAATCCGCGCGGACAGGTGCCGGTGCTGGTCGACGGCAAGCATGTGTTCTGGGACTCCACCGCCTGCCTCGTTTACCTTGCGCGCAAATACGGGGGTGAACAGTGGCTGCCGACCGACGCCGAAAGCCTGGCGGAAGTGCAGCAGTGGCTGGCGCTGTCGAACAACGAACTGCACTACGGATTGCAGTGGGCGCGTGGCGTCAAAATCGGCATCCGCAGCATCGGCAGCTATGACGAGTATGCGACGTACGGGCGCAACGGTCTGACGGTGCTTGAGGGAAGGCTCAAATCCAATGACTGGCTGGCCTGTGGCCGCCCGACGATCGCGGATCTGGCGTGTTATTGCTACACCGCAGTATCACCGGAGGGCGGCCTGCCGCACGATGACTTCCCCGGCGTTGCCGCATGGGTGAAACGCATCGAAGCGCTGCCCGGGTGGATCAAGCGCGTCTGAGGCGCTGCTTCCGTGGCCGCTACGTTCCGTCACGGTCATGCCGGTGCTGCCGACTGGCAGACCGCCGCGCGGACTTGCCTGGAGCAACTTGGCACTGGCAGCGGCAATCTGGGTTTTCTCTATGTCAGTGATTTTTTCGCGGATGTGTTCCCGCAGATTCACCGCCATTTTGTCGCGGAAACCGGCATCGATCACTGGGTCGGCGCCGTTGGAATCGGTGTCTGTGCTACGGGCAGGGAATATCTGGACGAACCCGCAATTGTGGCAATGGCCGGTGACTTTCCGGCCGGCAGTTTCCGCGTTTTCGGTGCGGTATCGGGTGCGGATCAGGTACGTGCGGCGGATCTGCAATGCGGCGATGCGCCCGCGAGCATTGCGGTGGTGCATGCCGATCCGCTGAGCGGCGATATTGACCAGCAGATCAGGCTGCTGGCAAAACGTACCGAGAGCGGATTTCTCGTCGGCGGCCTGGCCAGTTCGCGCCGCAAGAATCATCTGCTGGCTGAC
>JAOUIN010000172.1 GCA_029883965.1 Betaproteobacteria bacterium | reverse complement strand
TGGTTCGCCGGTCCTTCGGACTACCCTGCGCTGCTCGCCAAGTCAGGCGGCTGCGGAACTCGCCCTGGGCGCTACGCGACCAGGGCTCAGACAGTCCTCGCCGACTTCCCCTGACCTGGCTGTGCTGCTCGGCGGCTCACAAGGGAATTCCAGAACCCTTGGTCTGCAGGCCGGGCTGCCCCCGGCCATTCATCACTATCAGTTGTTGCGGCAAAAAATTATTTGCCCAAAAACTTCGCAATCCTCCGTACCCCCTCCTCGAGCACCGCCACCGGCTGCGTGTAGGCAAACCGCACGTGCGCCGCAGCCGCATTCTCGCCAAAATCGATACCCGGGGCGATCGCGACACCGGCCTGCTCGAGAAGATCGCGTGCAAACGCAAAACTGTCACCGGTAAAACGCGAGCAGTTGGCATAGATATAGAACGCGCCCTGCGGCAGTTGCGGCACGCCGAACCCCAGCTCACGCAGGGCCGGCAGCAGAAAATCGCGGCGGGCACGAAATTCGTCACGACGGGCATCGAGCACTGCCAGCGTTTCCGGTTCGAACGCCGCCAGCGCGGCGTATTGCGCGGTCGTGGATGCGGCCAGGAAAAAATTCTGCGCCAGCCGGTCGATCGCTTCGACATAACGCTCGGGAGCCACCATCCAGCCCAGGCGCCAGCCGGTCATGTTGAAATACTTCGAAAAGCTGTTGATCACAAAAACATCGTCACGCAGCGCCAGCGCCGTTTGTGCCGACCCGGCATACACCAGGCCGTGATAGATCTCGTCCACGATCAGCGCGCCGCCGCGCTGCGCCGTGAATTTCGCCATCGCGCTGAGTTCATCCGGTGCGATCAGAGTACCGGTCGGATTCGACGGCGTCGCCACCAGCGCGGCCACTGTTTTTTCACCCCACTGCCGTTCAAGGTCAGCGCACCGCATCTGGTAGTTGCTATCAGCACCGACGGCAACGGCAACCGGCACACCGTCCATCAGGCGCACGAAATGACGGTTGGCCGGATAACCCGGATCGGCGAGCAGCACTTCATCGCCGGGATTGACCAGCGCGGCCATCGTCAGCAGCAGCGCGCCCGAAGCGCCGGGCGTGACGATGATCCTCCCGGGCTCGACGTCGATGCCGTGACGCGTGCGATAAAACCCGGAGATGGCCCGCCGCAGTGCAGGCATGCCCAGCGCCGCAGTGTAGAAGATCTTCCCCTGCCCGAGCGCACGTGCACCGGCGGCACTGACCGGCTCCGGTGTCTGAAAATCAGGCTCGCCGATTTCCATGTGGACGATGCTTCGCCCTTCAGCCTCGAGCTCATGCGCCCGCGCGAGCAGCACCATGACATGGAATGACTTGATGGCTTCAACACGGCGCGCCAGCGGCCATGCGCTGCGTTCCGGTGAAGTACTGTTGTCGTGCATGGACATGAATAAACGCCTGATCAACAAAGCCCGACACTACCAAAAAACAACGGGGCCCGCGGGCCCCGTTTAAATGGCTTGAATACCAGGCTACGGAATCAAAGGCCGTTCTTTTTAAACCAGGCCGTTGCCCGTTTCCAGCCGTCTTCGGCCTGCTCCTTGCGGAAACTCGGCCGGTAGTCGGCATGAAACGCATGCGGCGTATCCGGATAAAGATGAATCATCGACGGCTTGCCTTTTTCCTTCAGCGCCGCGTTCATCTTGTCCACCGTGTCATTGGGTATGCCTGCATCCGCTCCGCCGTAAAGACCCAGCACCGGCGCGTTGATCTGGTCCACCAGGTCGGTCGGATGTTTCGGCGTCATGTCATTCGACGGGCCGACGAGACGACCGTACCACGCAACGCCCGCCTTGACGTTCTGGTTGTGTGCGGCATAGAGCCAGGTCACGCGCCCGCCCCAGCAGAAACCCGTGATACCCAGACGTTTCGGGTCGCCGCCGTTCTTGGCCGCCCATGCGGCTGCGGCATCCAGATCGCTCATCACCTGCGCATCGGGCACCTTGCTCACGACCTGGGAGAAGATCTCCTTGTTGTCCTTCAGCTTGGACACATCGCCCTGGCGGTAGTACATCTCCGGCGCAATCGCCAGCCAGCCGGCCTTGGCGAACCGGCGGCATACATCCTTGATATGTTCGTGCACACCGAATATCTCCTGCACCACCAGGATGGTTGCGAGATTCCTGCCATTGGCAGGCATCGCGCGGTACGCCGGGATATCACCGTTTGCAGTCGGGATCGTGACCTCGCCGGCGGTGAGCCCGCCCGTGTCCGTGGTGATCATGGTTTGCGCCGATACCGGCTGCACGGCAAGTGCGAATCCCGCCGCCAGCGATCCGGCGACAAACTCGCGGCGCGATACTTTGGTGCGGTTGGAAACAAGGGCCAGCATGTCTTCACGCAGCATGTCATTCATGGTGATCTCCGATGGTCAGCAGGTAATGGAAAACCCGGGATGCGCAGCGTAAATTAGCATTCGAACGTTTGCAACATGAGAACGCGAAACCACGCTTGCGTCACGCTGCCGGTCGTCACGCACAGGCGACACACGCATCGGCATGCCGTCGATGACAGCGAACGTCCGCGCATTCGCGACGTCGCAGCTGTTCCCGGGTCAGTTATTGTTTGGCGGTAATATTTTTTCGAACACGTTGCACGACCCACATGCACGGCGTCATTTCCGGACTGCACAATGCGCCGGAATCCTGTACACGTTGATGGCACCGACGTCCGGTGACACCATTCGGACACGGCGCGCCATCGGTACCGCACGGGCGTATGCCTTGCAAATAGGCGCTTGAACGTCCATACTGCGCGCCGGCGGTTGGATTCAGTCTATTCTTCGTGTCCTTAGCGGGCGCCTCTGTTTGGTCTTCTCCATACGTCACTGATGCCACGTCCAATCCCGGGCGTGGATCACAAAACTCCGGAGCAGCAGGCATGGCGACCAAAGGTACCGTTAAATTTTTCAATGCAACCAAGGGCTTCGGCTTCATCCAGCCGGAAGACAGCTCGAAGGACGTGTTCGTGCACATCTCCGCAGTCGAGCGCGCCGGCATGAAAACCCTGACCGAAAACCAGCAAGTCGAGTTCGATGTCGAGCGCGGCTCCGACGGCCGTTCCTCCGCCGTCAATCTGAAAGCGGTTTGATCCCCTCCCGCAGCAGAACCGCCACACTGCCGGCATACCTGCCGGCGTTGGCGTGCATCGGCCTTTGCGCCCGACTCACTCCAGCAAAAGGAGCATATTGATGGCCAAGGAAGAGATGGTCGAATATGAGGGCGTCATCGAAGAGGTGCTGCCCAATACCATGTTTCGCGTAACGCTGGAAAACGGCCATACGGTCACAGCCTATGCGTCTGGAAAAATGCGCAAGCATCGCATCCGCATACTTGCAGGTGACAAGGTCACCATCGAAATTTCGCCCTACGATCTGAGCAAGGGCCGCATCAGCTTCCGCCACAAGGACGAGCGTGCCGGACCACCGCCGGGCGCACGGCCCGGCTACATGGCAAACCGCAAACGCTGATCGTCAGCGATCCCGCCCCGCAGCCCTGCTGCGCGGCGTTTTGGCCGCAGGTCCGGCCTGAGGCAACGGCAACGCCGTTTTGTACTTGACCTGCTTCAGGGCGAAACTGGATTTCAGATTGCCGACGCCCGGTATCTTCGCCAGAAAATCAACAATGAAGCGCTCCAGCGCCTGCACGTCGGCGACCATGACCCGCAGCATGTAATCCGAATCGCCGGTCATCAGGTAACACTCCATGACCTCCGGGCGCCCGGCGATCGCACGCTCGAAAATCTCCAGCGCTTTTTCCACCTGGCGCTCGAGCCGCACCTGTATGAAAACCGACACCGTCACGCCCAGCGCCAGCGCATCCAGGAGCGTCACATAACGGCTGATCAGGCCGCCCTCTTCCAGCCGCCGCACACGCGCGAGGCAGGGCGACGGCGACAGGTTCACTGCGCGCGCGAGGTCGACATTGGACAGCCGCGCATCGTCCTGCAACCGCGACAGGATTTTCCAGTCTGTTGCATCAAGCTCTAATTTCGGCATGAAATGCTTTCTGATACTAAGTTATCAGCATTCTATGCTTTTTAATGCTTAGATAACAACAAGATACGAAATCCTGTTCCGTGCGATTCCGCGTAGTATCCCGCTCATGCGCGCGATTCAGCGCGGAGGAGTCCCACCATGACCGATTTATCCGAACTCGCGGCAGCATTCTGGCGCGTGATGCCCGCCGATCCCGATCCGACTGAAACCCGCGAGTGGCTGGAAGCGTTCAACTCGCTGATCGAGAGCGGCGGCCGCGAACGCGCAACCTACCTGCTGCGCAAACTGCTCGATGAGGCGCGCGCGCGGCGTGTGCCCATGCCGCCGGTACTGAACACGCCTTACTGCAACAGCATCGCACTGGCCGAGCAGCCACAGTTCCCGGGCAATCTCGACATCGAAACGCGCATTTCCGCACTGGTGCGCTGGAATGCGCTGGCAATGGTGTTGCGCGCCAACCGCGGCGCCGCCGAACTCGGCGGCCATATTGCAACCTATACTTCGATTGCCGACCTGTTCGAAGTCGGCTTCAATCATTTCTTTCGCGCGGGCCAGAATGGCGACGCGGTGTTTTTCCAGCCCCATGCGTCCCCCGGCATCTACGCCCGCGCCTGGCTCGAGGGACGTCTGACCGAAGACCACCTGAACAATTACCGCCGCGAGACCGGCGGGCCCGGCACGGGCCTGTCGTCGTACTGCCATCCGTACCTGATGCCCGACTTCTGGCAATTTCCGAATGCGTCGATGGGTCTGGGACCGGTCAACGCCATCTATCAGGCGCGCTTCATGCGCTACCTTGAACACCGCGGTATCCAGAAAACAAACGCGCGCAAGGTATGGGCTTTTGTCGGCGACGGTGAGATGGACGAGCCCGAATCGCTCGCCGGACTGTCGATTGCGGCGCGCGAAGGCCTCGACAACCTGATTTTTGTCGTCAACTGCAATCTGCAGCGGCTGGACGGCCCGGTGCGCGGTAACGGTTCGCTGATCCAGGAACTCGAAGGCCTGTTCTCCGGCGCAGGCTGGCATGTGATCAAGCTGCTGTGGGGCTCGGAGTGGGACCCGTTGTTCGCGCGTGACACCGACAACCTGATACTCAAACGCCTGCAC
>JAOUIN010000018.1 GCA_029883965.1 Betaproteobacteria bacterium | reverse complement strand
AGCGGGTCACCCGCCGTGCCTATGACCGCATCTCCCGCATGCAAACCGATTGCGACGGATGCCCGGATGCCGTAATCGCGCTCCCATGATTCCTCAAACTCGGGAAAGTCACGCTGTATTTCCTGCGCGGCCTGCACGGCACGCTCTGCACTGCCCCCATCAGCAAAGGATGCCATCAAGGTGTCGTTCATCAGATTGCGCACCTCGCCGTCGTGCCGCTCGATCGCACGCTGAACCAGGGCGAAGAACTCGGAGACTCGCGCAAAAACAACGTCAGGTTGCAGCATTTCGGATGTGCGCGTGAATCCGCGCGTCTCGGCAAACAGGATGACGACCGGCGAACGTTCGGGCGCGGATCCTTTCGCTTTGGTTGCTGCCATGGTGAAAACTCCTTCATTCCGGGAATCAGGCTGGCTCAAGAGCTCTGCGGCCATTATAAACAGGCGGCGGATTTCTCCCACCTTCTTGCCTCATAATATTGATCTGTCCGGACTTTTGCGGTGCCAGAGTGCACGTCATATTTCAGACTGCACCCTGAAAATGCGCCCGCAGGCGGTGTCCATGGGCAAAGAGAGGTCCGGCATCAGTTTGCCGTGCCTGTTGAAGTCGATGCGCTGTAGAAAATAACACGAGGATATTCGTCCCATCGGGGAGGCCTGAATAATGCGCTTTGCTGCCGTTTTAGCTGCTTTGATTCTCAGCGTCACCGTGTCCGGTTGCGGCGGCGAAAAACAATCTGTGCCGACTGCCAGTGTCGCGACGAAAGACGAGAAACCGGCGCTGATAGACATTAACCGCGCCAGTGCCGCCGAACTCACGGCGCTAAAGGGTATCGGCGAGGCACGAGCCAAGGCCATCATCAAAGGGCGGCCCTATTCCAGAAAAGATGAACTGGTGCAGCGGCAGATCATCCCGAAGACCGTTTACGACAAGATCAAAGACGAGATTATCGCCAGGCAGAACTAGCGCCGTCGTTCCAGGGCCTCCCGAGAGGACGTCAGAAGCCTTTCAGGTTTCCGCTTTGGTTGCAACCTGATGGATATGTACATCGCGCTGCGGAAACGGAATTGAGCAGCCGCCTTTTTCCAGTTCTTCCTTGCAGCGCTTCAGCAGGTCAAGTTTTGTTGGCCACCAGTCCTCACGGGCAGTCCAGACCCGGAAGAGGATATTCACCGAATTGTCACCCAGGCTTTCCACCTTGATCAGCGGCGCGGGATCCCTGATAACACGAGGCTCGTCCGCGGCGGTACGTTCAAGAATGGCCAGCGCTGTATTAATGTCATCGCCGTAGGCAATACCGTAGATCTCGTCGATGCGGCGCAGGTTCCTGTCTGTGACCGACAGATTGACGATTGTATGACCCCAGATTTCGGAATTGGGCAGATAAACCGTGGGGCCGTCCGGCAGGTGGCCTTTGCACAGGAAAAAACCAAGAGAATCGATGACATAAATCTCACCCTTCAACTTGACCGTATCGCCGATCTTGAACGGACGAAAGAACAGGATCATGACGCCTGCGGCAACGTTGCTCAGTGTGCCCTGCAATGCCAGGCCGATGGCGAGGCCGGCTGCACCCAGCAGCGCTATCAGGCTGGTGGTTTCGACTCCGAAGCGGTTCAGTACCGCGATGAGTGTAAAAACCAGGATGGCGATACGAACGATTTTTCCGGGCAGCAGGTGGAAGACCGGGTCGATTTTCTCGATCTTGCGTACTGCGCGCGTGGTCAGGCGTGACAGCCACCCGGCGACCAGATAACCGGCGATCAGCGTGACAAGCGCGCCCAGCACATTCATCCCGTAGCTCATCAGGTACTGCGCCAGCAGTTCGGTGATATTTTTTACTTGCTCGTTTATGGGTTCATTCATGATCGTTTCCTGCGCAAAGATCCGTTTCCGGCGAACTGCCCGCCCGGGGGGCGGCCGGGCGCCCGAAACAGAGCCCCGGACTCATGTATGCACTGCGCGCGTTCCGGAAAATACACCGCGTAGCGGAAAACACACCGGAGCCCTTGAGGGTATCGCCGGCGATGCGAGGCGGTCAACACATGGCGTGCCAACGGTGTCCGTCACACGTACAGCCGTACCCGGTTCCGGCCCAGCTGATTTCGTCGTAAGCTGCTGTCTGTTCCGGGCCGAGTGGCGGGGGGCAAATCCTTATGGCAAAAAACAGTGACCGGTTGAATCAGGTGATCCTGGATGCGCGTCGCAGCGCCGACAAGAGAGCCGCGGGTTATCGGGAGCAGGCGCTGAAGCTGTACCCGTGGGTGTGCGGTGTATGTGCGCGCACGTTTACGCACGGCAATCTGCAATTGCTGGAGGTTCATCACAAGAACGGTAACCACGATGACAATCCCCCGGACGGCAGCAACTGGGAACTGCTCTGTACGTATTGCCATGAACACGAGCATTCCAAGATGAACGACATGGCGGGGCGCAGCGATGCCGCGACAGGACCGGCAGCGGCCACGCACAACCCTTTCGCGGATTTGCGGGCGCTGATGGATTCGAAGAAGCAGGGCTAGGCGGAGGTGCCAGCCAGATATGGAATACGAATCGCTCGTGTTCCACGCAGCGTCATTTGCCGCCGCAGAGTTCCTTGGCGCGGGTCATTGCGTAGTAAACATGGTTGAAGCCGGGAACGTTCAAGGTTTTGTCGTCGTCCCGGAAGATGAATGGATGCTCGCCATGATCCCTGTAGTGCGAAAAAAGCGCTTTGGCGTCCATCCCCGGCACGTGATTCTGTTGCAGGAATCCATCAACGATTTTTTGTGCTGCCGCGATGGCTTCGGCCACAGTAGCGTACTCGCCGGCGCGTCGCACCTCGGTTCTGGGGGCTAGGTGTTTGCTCAGCGCTTCAACCAGAAAAGTCATGCGAGTTCCTGAAAATGTTTTCTTCAATGAACCGGAAATGCAAACCGGGTTGCACTTTGGATCGTGATCGTTGCGCTGTCAAATCGTCATGACTCGACGGATATCGAGCCGAGCCCGTCGCAGCAAGTGGTCCGGCAGAATGACGGCGGATGGGTGCTGGATATGCTCGCGATAGGCTGGGGCGAATTTTCGGAATTACGGGCGTTTTGCTGCATTTGAACGCCGCTTGTGCGGTATTTAACAGACATTTGAGTGATGCCGGGGTATAAAGAAAACGGTATCTGGAACTTACTCCTCCGTCCGGGTGCCGATAATTGCCGCGCACGGGTGTTTGACCTGCGCGGTTTTTTTTCCCTCTGTGCGGATATTGCAAGCCAGCGGGCGTGCCTGTGCCCGTTGGCACGATCCGCGCGGTTGATCCGCATTTTTGCGGCTAAAGGCCCCACCCTGAAGATGACCGACATGCCCAAAACCGTTACGTCATTTGACCAGCGGTGGCAGCGGCAGCGGCGTGCCTGCGGGCACGGGCGTGCGGTCCACGTTCAGGCACATGGAGACCAGCACATAAAACCCGTTGACTGAAATCAGGTCGACGACACCGCGTTCTCCGAACCGGTCCAGCGCCCGATTGTAAGTGGCATCGCTGACAGCCTGGGTCCGCTGCAACTCGCTCGAAAACTCGTAGACGACGGTTTCGTCTGCATCCATGTTCTGCGGTGGCCGGCCCTGCGAAATGGCCTCGGCGATGGCCGGGTCCAGACCGCCTTCCAGCGCGAGCTTGTGATGGGCCACCCATTCGTATTGCGACGTCCAGTGGCGCGCCGTGATCAGTATGGCCAGTTCGTTGAGTTTGCCCGCCAGCGAACTGCGGAAGCGGATTTCCTCACCGAGTTTCTGGACCAGGTCGCCGATACCCGGGCTGCGCAGCCAGACATTGAATGGCCCGCCCAGTGGTCCCGGCTTCGAGGCGCCGGAACTCTTCAGTTTGGCGCGCGGGCCCGACTTGATGGCATCGGACAGCGCCTGCTGCTCGGGCGTCAGCTGGTCAAGTGGTATCAGCTTGAAGCGACGCTGATCCGCGGCGCGGGTATCGTTTTCCGGATTGCTCATAATCAGACCTGCTGTTGAAAAAAAGAAAACTTAACACGGCGCAACCTGCGCCACCAATTATGTTCGGCCGCGCAATGTGTTGCCGGGCGGAGTTAAAGTCGGCGGCTTTCCGGCCGGAAGCGCAGGTAGCGTAGCGGCGGTAATTCAGTCTTTCAACGAAAATCCCAGCCCCGGTACGGCAGGCACATGCAACTGCCCGTCCCGGAATTCGGGTTCTGTCGCAAATCGCGCACGCAGCGCCACATGCGCGCCGTGCACTTCGAGCATGCCGCCGTGCGCGTGACCGGCCATGGCCGGCAGATTTGCGGCCTCGAAGCCGCCGGCGCCGGTGACCGGCACACCATGGGCTTCGGCGAGTGCCAGTATGCGCAACATCGCGGTGAGGCCGCCGCAGAACGCCGCATTCGGCTGCAGGATGTCGAGCGCACCTGTGGTGAGCGCATCGCGAAACCATGTCACGGACTGGATCATCTGCCCCGACGCCAGCGGTATGCTGATCGCGCGGCGCAGAGCGGCAAGGGAAGGGATGTCGTTGCCGCGCAGCGGCTCCTCGAAAAAGGCGATGTCGCAGTCGGCGACCAGCGCGGCCAGACGTTTCGCTTCGGCGACCGTGTAGGCGCAGTTGGCATCGAGCATCAGCGGGGCCGTGCCGATTACCGCGCGCACCGCGCGGATGCGCTGCGCGTCTTCATCGATGCTGCGGCCGGCGCCGACAATGATCTTCGCACCGCGGAAGCCGTTTGCGAGCGCTTTCTTGCAGGCCGCGACCAGTTCGGCTTCGCTGAATGCGGGCAGGCCGGCGGTGGCATAGGCGGGCATCGCGGTATGCGCGCCGCCGATCAGCCGCGCAACCGGCTGCGCCAGTGCCTTGCCTTTAATATCCCACAAAGCCAGATCCAGTGCAGACAGCGCAGAAACAAACACGCCAGTGGACTGGCGCGGGTTGAATTTTCTTGCAAGTAGCGCGCTGACGGCTTCGTGATCCAGTGGATTCACACCGGCCAGCGCGGCGGCCATGCCGCCGTTGAGCAGATGGGCAACTTCTGCGGCGAGAAAGCGCCCCGTGACGCCGGCACCGGTCAATCCGTCATCGGTGGTCACCGTGCAACGCAGGAAGGTCAGGCTTTCCTGGCCGGCGTAGGCGTCGCTGTCGCGTTGCGGTTTGATGTGTTCGACTGTGGCTTTGATGTCGGCAATTTTCATGGCGGGCAGGATGGTGTGCTGAATCAGTGTCGATCTGGTGGGTGTAGGCGACGGGGGCTTGGTTGATACGCTACGCCGGCCGGTCGCCTGCAAGGGTGATGCGGTGCATTATCCGTCTGTGGCCGTGATAATCATTCACCGGATTGTGCTGCACGCAGCGGTTGTCCCAAAAGGCCAGCGACCCGGGCTGCCATGAAAAACGGCAGGTGAACTCGGGCTTGATCTGGTGCGCGAACAGGAACTCCAGCAGTGCGGCGCTTTCGGCCTCTGACATGCCGCTGATGGCGGCGGTGTGCGCAATGTTGACGTACAGCGCCTTGCGGCCGGTTTCCGGGTGCGTGCGCACCAGTGGATGTTCTGCGCGCAGTTCGGCCGGCGCCGATTCGCGGCCGTCCGATTTCTTGCGGTCTTCGCGTGTCCGGGTGACGTCTGCTTTGGCAGAACTGTTGATACCCACCAGTCCGTCGAGCACCGACTTCATGGTATCCGACAGCGCTTCCCATGCCAGGTACTGGCTGGCGAACAGGGTGTCGCCGCCATACGGCGGCACTACACGCGCCAGCAGCATGGACCCCATCGGTGGTTGATCGAGATAGGTGGTGTCGGAGTGCCAGATGCCGCCGAAGTTAACGCGTTCGTGCTCCAGTTTCTTGACTTCAATGACGCAGGGATAGCCTTCCAGTCCCTTGACGAACGGATACTCGACGGGCTCGCCCATGGTCTGCGCAAACTGCATGAACTGCGCGGGCGTGAGCGGTTGGTCCCGGAAAAAGACGACCTGATGTTCGAGGAACGCCGCGCGCAGATTCCTGATTTCTTCGGTCGACAGCGGCTGTGCAAGATCGATGCCCTGAATTTCCGCACCGAGCGCGCCGGCAATGCGTGTGATCTTCATCTTTGCGCCCCCGCGTCAGGGTTCAAGTGGCGATCATCGTGCGCAGCTTGGCCACGGCAGCGCCCGGAGAATTGAACACCGGAATGGCGCTGACCGCGGCGACTGCGGGCACCGCGCGAGACAAGGTGAACTGTGCCAGCACGATGACATCGCAGTCCTTGATCTCGCGCGCGCGTGCAGCGACCAGGGCATCGTGTCTTGCTGCATCGCCGCCGGCCAGGGCATCAAACGCATCTTCGACTACAAAGGGCACCAGTTCGACCGTCTGACCGCGGGCCGAGGCCATTTCCAAGATCTCCGCCGAGATCGACGGAATGGTAGGCCCCACCGTCGCCACAATCGCAATCCGCGAGCCGGCGGCCAGCGCCTGCTCGATCATCGCATCGTTGGGTTTGAGGATGGGCAGATTGAACTCGGCGATACAGGTATCGATGACTTCGCGGAAGGCCGAGCACGTAAAGAGGATGCCGTCGGCACCGCGGGACTCTATGTACCGCGTCAGCGTGCGGAAGACGTCGTACATCTCCGGAACCACGCCACCCGTCTCGCGTACCCACGCAAACAGGCCGTCGTCCAGCAGATTGCTGATGCGCGCTTCCGGCCAGTCCGATGCAAATGCGCGGACCGCCGCGTCCATCGCATCCTTGTGTACACTGAAAAGCACGATATTGGGTGATGAGGACATGATTTACGTTTTCCATCAGCACATGGGCAAGGTTCGATGTTAACTCGAGTCGTCGAAACTGTCGTGTCCGGTCAGGTTAACCCCGTAGAATAGGCGCCGGAATATTTCCATTTAACTTCTTGCCGATATCACCCATGAACAAATCCTTTGCCCTGCGCATAGCCGCAATGAATGCAATGTACCGTCTTCCCGCGAACGATTATCCGGTGCTGCCGGAAGACGTCGTCGGGCGATTGACCAAGTTCAAGGCGACGCTGATGGACGAGGTGCACGAGATCGACCAGATCGTCGAACTGGCGCAGAAAGGCGCGCTACAGACTGACATTCTGGTGGCGATTGCCGATCTGCTCGGCGATGTGATCGTCTACTGCCGCTCCGAGGCGCTGAAATACGGTTTGCCGCTGGAGGCGGTGCTCGATGTCATCATGGACAGCAACGAGAGCAAGCTCGGCGCCGACGGCAAACCGATCTACGACGCGAACGGCAAGTTTCTCAAGGGCCCCGGATACTGGAAGCCCGAGCCGAAGATCAAGGCGCTGATTGAAGCCACATCGTCAGCGGGACGTTCACCGAATCATTAAGGAGGCTCTGATGCCGCTCACCATGTATGCCGCCAGCGTGCCGCGTTTCGTGCACATGCTCAACAACCTTTCCGCGCTGCTCGACAAGGCGCAGGCCCACATCGATGCAAAAAAACTCGATCCGGCGGCGCTGACTGCGTTCCGGCTTTTTCCCGACATGTTCCCGCTGTCACGCCAGGTGCAGGTGTGCTGTGACCTGGCCAAAGGTGCGGCAGCGCGTCTGGGCGGCGTTGAGGTGCCCAAACACGAAGATACCGAGCAGACCATACCGGAGCTCAAGGCGCGTATTGCCAAGACCATTGCCTTCATCAGCACCATCAAGCCCGAACAGGTTGACGGCAGTGCGGACAAGGACATCACGGTGAAGCTGGGTCGGCAGCAGTACACATTCAAGGGCATGCAGTACCTGCTCAACTATGTGCAGCCGAATTTTTATTTCCATGCCACGACCGTTTACAACATCCTGCGTCACAACGGTGTCGAGCTCGGCAAGAAGGATTTCAACGGGGATTTCTGACCGTATCGGGCGCTGCGCATCCAGAAAGCATAATTAAAACAAGTGGTTGTGGGATTAGCGCTAAAGCCCTGCGCGCGCCGCCACGTAATTGCCCAGTGCCGCCCAGTCCCGGTCGCCGTATCCATGCGCAATGGCCGCCAGATGCTGTTCCCGCAACAAGGTCGCGAGTGGCAGCGGCACACCGCTGTCATCGCCGGCCGCCAGTGCCAGTTCCACATCTTTCAGGCCGAGCTTCAATGAGAATGTCGGTTGCACCGGTGGTTCAAGTATCAGCCGGCCGTAGTTTTTATAGGCAGGTGCGTTCATCGACGTGCTGGTGATGATGTCCAGGAACAACTCGGGATCGACGCCGGATTTCTGTGCCAGAGCGAAGGCTTCGCCCAGGCTTTCGATGATGCTGCCCAGCAGGAAGTTGCGCGCGATCTTGACGACATTCGCACAGTGCGCCTCGGTGCCGGCATTGAAGCAGCGTCGCCCGAGACTGGCGAACAGCGGTTCGCAGCGCGTAACCGCTATCGCAGCGCCCGCCGCAACGATGTCGAGCTGGCCGGTCGCCGCGGCCTCGGGGCGGCCGAACACCGGCGCTGACACGTACGGCGAACCGGCTGCTCGATGCAGTTCGGCAAGCTGCTGCCCCATGCGCAAACTGACCGAGGCCATGTTGAGATGGAGCGCCGCTGCCGGCATGCGCTGCAGCACGCCGGACCTGATCCACACGGCTTCGATGGCCGCGTCATCCGCGAGCATGGTGATGACCACATCGGCGTCGAACAACCCGACGGGTTCTGTTGCGATGACGGCGCCGCGTTGGCGAAACGGCTCAGCCGCTGCAGCGGTGCGGTTCCACACGCTCAGGGTA
This sequence comes from Betaproteobacteria bacterium, assembly GCA_029883965.1. Classification (GTDB taxonomy): domain Bacteria; phylum Pseudomonadota; class Gammaproteobacteria; order Burkholderiales; family SG8-41. The sequence continues at coordinate 12,355 of JAOUIN010000018.1, read as the reverse complement.
TGGCCGCGATCAAGCAGCCGGTGCGCGATGCCGCGGCCCATCTGGCCCAGGCCGATCAATCCGATGTTCATGATTCGTGCTCTCCTTGCCGGTTGAGAGCCGCTATTGTTGCGCAAAGCAGCATAGTCCGTTAACCGGACTCGCGTTTTTGCTCTGTTTTACAATGTTCAGGCAGACATCGTCGAGGCCGTAAGGCGCTCGTTACCGAAAATAAGCGAGGAGACAATTATGGATATGGGCATCAAGGGAAAGCGCGCCATCGTGACCGGCGCAAGCCGCGGCATCGGCCGGGAAACGGCCCGTCAGTTTCTTGAAGAGGGCGCGCGGGTGATGATTTGCGGGCGTAATGCCGAATCGCTGGAGAAAACGCGCACGGAACTTGCCAAGACTACGGGGGGTGAGATCCACGCGGTGGTCGCAGATATGATTAAACCCGCGGACATCGTACGGCTGGTCGAGACCGCAAAGAAAGCACTCGGTGGAATCGACATCCTCGTGAACAATGCCGGGCAGATGTATTCGGGCCGGTTCGACGTCATGACTGACGATGGGCTGAAGGAGCAGCTCGAGACCAAGCTTTTCGGTTTCATGCGTGCAATCCGGCTGGTATATCCGCTGATGAAGGCACAGCGCTGGGGACGCATCGTCAATCTGATCGGTGGTGCCGGCAAGGAACCGGATCCCTACATGTTCGGCAGCGGCATCACCAACAGCGGGCTGCTCAACATCACGAAGTCGCTTTCGACCGAGTTCGGTGAAGACAACGTGCTGGTGAACGCGGTGTGTCCCGGCTGGGTCGACACCAACCTGTGGCAACGCAATGCGCAGGGATTGGCTGCAGAGCTCGGCGCACAGAATGAGGAGGAGGCGCGCCGGCGCGCAGCGCGCAAGAATTCGCTGAACCGGTTCGGCAAGCCTGAAGAACTGGCCAATGCGATCGTGTTTCTGTGTTCGGAGCGCGCGAGCTACATCACCGGCGTATCGCTCAATCTCGACGGCGGCCGGCTGAAATCATTGTGGTGAAATTGCGTGTTATCGACGATGCGCGGTTGACACTGCCGGCGATGAGGTACTAAATATCATCATCTCGAACATGGAATAAAACCAGATAATCGAGGAGGAGGTACGATGACACACGTCAAGTCCGTTGCTCTGTTGTCCGCCGCTTTATTGTTGCCGGGTATCGCTCCGGCAAACGCCGCCGAAGAATATCCTTCCAGACCCATGAGGCTGATCATTCCGTGGTCGCCCGGCGGCATCACCGATGTCATCTCGCGCACTCTGGGCGCGGTGATGTCCGAGTCGATGGGACAGCAGATCGTTCCCGATAATCGACCCGGCGCCGCCGGCACATTGGGTGTTTCCGTGGCCGCGCAGGCGAACGCTGACGGCTACACGCTGCTGATGACGGACGTGCCCAGCCACGCTATCAGTGCAACCCTCTACAAGAGCCTGACTTATAATCCGGCCAAAGACATCGAGCCCATCGCGCTGCCGTCAAAATCGCCGACGGTGCTCGTCGTTTACCCCAAGCTTGGCGTCAACTCGATCCAGCAATTGATTGATTACGCGAAGGCTAATCCAGGCAAGTTGCGGTTCGCCTCATCCGGTCCCGGCTCAATTACCCATCTCACGTCGGAGCGGTTCAAGGCGGAAACCGGAATCAAGGCGCTGCACGTACCCTACAAGGGCGGCAGCCCGGGCACGGCCGCTGTGGTCGCAGGAGAATCGCAGGCGTATTTTTCATGCATATCAGCCGCGATTCCGCATATCAAGGCCGGGCGCCTGACGTTCCTAGGCATTACATTGCCCAAGCGTTCACCCCTGTGGCCGGACGTTCCGGCAGTTGCCGAGGTCGTTCCCGGGTTCGTAATGGGGTGTAACACGGGTTTCTTTGCACCCGCCGGTACGCCGCCGAAGATCACTGCCCGGTTGCATGCCGAGGTCATGAAGGCGGTGAAAAATCCCAGGGTGCAAACCATATTGACCACGAACTCGGCTGAGTCGTCGACATTCACGCAGGCGGAGTTCAAGGCCCACGTGGCGGAAGAAATTGTCAGCTGGGGCAAGGTCATACGCGAGTCCGGACTGAAGGTGAATTAGAAGAAGCGGGTTTTGGTGGCATCCCGCCGCGGGTTCATCCCGGCGGGCTTGGCTGCAGTGCCGCATTGCCGGTGCTGCAGCCGTCAGCGGTGTTGCGCATTCGTGCATACCGGCAATCCAGACTTTCAGACGGAAAGATCCGGCCATGGGCGAACTGAGCAATAAATCGGCGCTGATCACGGGGGCATCGCGCGGCATCGGTCGCGCCATTGCGCTGCGGCTGGCAGCTGACGGCGCCGCGATTTATCTCGCGGCAGACGGTACTGAAGCCGAGCTCAAAGACGTTGCCGGTGCCTGCCGCACAGCGGGCGCGCCGGATGTGCAATGGGGTCTTCACGACCTTGCGCGCAGCGGCGCCGCCGAGGGCATGGTCGCTGCAGCGCACCAGCAGATGGGCCGTATCGACATACTCGTCAACAATGCCGGCGTGCGTGCACGCAAGGCTTTCGGTGATTTCTCGCACGATGATTTCGAACGCTTGACGGCGATCAACCTGCGTGCCCCGTTTTTTACGAGCCAGGCCGTGCTTCCGATCATGCGCGCGCAGGGCGGCGGACACGTCGTCCACATCGCCAGCCAGCTGGGCATCGTCGCCTCGCGCTACGGTGCGATTTACAGTCTGACAAAGGCCGCCCTGATCCAGCTCACGCGATCAATGGCGCTGGAACTTGCGGCGGACAAGATTCAGGTCAACGCCGTGTGTCCCGGGCCTATTTCCACCGAGGGTTTCCTCGCGGGCCGCAATCCCGGCGAGCTGGAGCAGCGCGCACGCGATGTGCCGATCGGCCGTTTCGGCACGGTCGAAGAGGTTGCCGGCGTGGTGGCGTTCCTGTTATCGAAAGACGCCGCTTACGTCGTCGGGCACGCACTGGTGATGGACGGCGGCTACGTCATCCACTGACCGCGCCGTTACCGGTGCAGATCGCGGCTGATGAATTCGCCGTTCAGCGGCGCTGAAAGATCGCTCGCGAGAAACACCACGACATTGGAAAAATCATCGGGCTGGTAGACATATCCGGCAGCGATCAGGCGTTTGACGTCTTCTTCGGTCTTGTTGACGCGCCACAGCGGCGTGTCGGTTGCACCCGGACCGAAGCAGTTGATGCGCACCCCTGTGTCTTTCAGCTCCAATGACACCGCGCGCGTAAAGCCGATGATGCCGGCCTTGGATGCAGAGTAGGCGGATCCCTTGGGCTGGCCGCGGATCCCGGTACCCGATGCCGTGCTCAGCACCACGCCACTGTTCCGCGGCAGCATTCGCCGGATCGCGGCGCGCGCGCCCAGGTAAACGCTTTCAGGTTGAGCGTGATCACTGCGTCCCATTCCTCCTCTTCCATGTCCACCAGTGCCCGGCGCGGAAACATGCCGGCGATGTTGAGCAGCACGTCGAGTGAACCGTACTCCTGCTCCGCCCGGTCGAACAACTTTTCGAAGGTTGCCGCTTTGGTGACGTCCCCCTGCACCGCGATAGCGCGGCCGCCGGTCGCGGTGATCGCGTCTGCGCTCGCCTGTGCTGCGGCCAGGTCAATATCGGTGACCACCACGGCAGCACCGGCTCTGGCCATTGCGACTCCGTAGCAGCGGCCTAATCCTCCGCCACCGCCGGTCATTACCACTGTTTTTCCTGCAAGCATGAGCATGCTTATCTCCTCCCGTTGTTCATAATTGTGTTCACAAGGATAGTGGAGGGGGCCGGCAACGACAACCGCACGGCTTCGATTTCCACAACTACGGTGCCCGCCATGGAAAATTCGACGCGGAAACCGCTGACCAGTATGCTCCGGGCTCGCTTGGCGAATGCGCACCGGCTTGCGTGTCGCATCGCAGCGCCTCATTCCGCTGCTTGATTTAACAGGAACTTCAAACCATGTCTTCCCCGGCATCTGCTCCGAATTACGGTGAACTGACCCGCATTTATACGCGGCTTTATCGCTACAATCACCTGTCCGCCATCGTTGGCTGGGATCGAAACGCGATGATGCCGCCCGGCGGCAGCGCCGCGCGCGCAGCGGCCGAAGCCGAGTTGAATGCGCTGATACACCGTACACGCACCGATCCGCGGCTGGCCGGCTGGCTGCGCACGGCGGAGCAGGAAAATCTTGACGATATTGCGCGCGCCAACTTGCGCGAGATCCGGCGCGACTGGCGCGATGCCAACGCACTGCCCGAAGCGCTGGTCGAAGCAAAGACGCTGGCGGGAGCGAAGTGCGAACACGCGTGGCGCGGCCAGCGCCAGGCCAACGACTGGAAGGGTTTTCTCGAAAATTTTCGCGAGGTGCTGCGCCTGTCGCGCGAGGAAGCGAAGCTGCTCGCCGACGACACGGGGCTGGCACCATATGACGCACTGATGGACCGGTTTGAACCGGGCGTGCGCGCGGCCGACATCGACCGGATCTTCGGCGACGTCAAAACCTGGCTGCCGGATTTGATCGTAAAGGCACAGGAAAAGCAGCGCAAAGAGCAGGTGATCGCACCCAAAGGGCCGTTTCCGGTCGCGGCACAGCGCGCACTGAACATCGAGGTGATGACGCTGCTGGGTTTTGACTTCACCGCAGGGCGCCTCGATGAAAGCACCCATCCGTTCAGCGGCGGCGTTCCCGAGGACGTGCGTCTGACCACGCGTTACAACGAAGGCGATTTCACACGCAGCCTGCTCGGCACCATCCACGAAACCGGGCACGCGCGTTATGAACAGAATCTGCCGCGCGCGTGGCTGGGTCAGCCGGTCGGCATGGCGCGATCATACGGCGTGCACGAAAGCCAGAGTCTGTCCTACGAAATGCAGCTCGCACGCAGCCGCCAGTTTTGCGGCCTCATCGCACCGCTGCTATGCAAACATTTCGGCGAGCAGCCTGCATTCGAACCCGACAATCTCTACCGGCTGTGGACGCGCGTGAAACCCGGCTACATCCGCGTCGATGCCGACGAGGTAACTTACCCGGCTCACGTCATCCTGCGCTACGAAATCGAGCGGGCGCTGATCGAGGGCGCGATCGAAGCCGACGATATACCCGCGCTGTGGAACGAAAATATGCAGGCTCTGCTCGGACTGTCGACGCGTGACAACTATAAGGACGGCTGCCTGCAGGATGTGCACTGGACCGAAGGCGCATTCGGTTATTTCCCCAGTTACACGCTGGGCGCGATGTATGCGGCGCAATGGTTCGCTGCAATGCGGCGCAGGACTCCTGACCTGGATGCACGCATCGCGAAGGGCGATCTCAAACCGGTGTTCGACTGGCAAAGTAAGCACATCTGGTCGCAGGCGTGCCTGTGGGACACACCGGCGCTGGTGCAGCGCGCGAGCGGCGAAGCGCTCAATCCGAAGCACTTCCAGGCGCACCTGCAGGCGAGGTATTTGTAGTTGCTGCAGGGTGGCCGCGGCGGGCGCTGCTGCGCTAACATGGTCCTTCCGGGCCGATAGGATCCGGTTCTCCGGCCCATTCGACAGAATCAGAGCCGGCACCATCAAGGCATCGCCCTGTTGAGCGACAGTTGCAGTGCGTGTCGAGTGCTGCTCACGAGGAGCCACACGATTATGGAAACCATCCACATCCAGTTCACCCTTTTTTCCGCGTTCTATTCGCCGCTGATTTCGGCCATGTCAGGCGGCTTCCTGAAGGCGGAAGGACTCGACCCGCAATGGTCGGTATCGCCGCCGGGCGTCTCGGCACTTGCGGCGTTGCAGGACGGCTCCGCACATGTGGTGCAGTCGGCACTGAGCCAGGGCTTCACCACGCTCGACAAGGGCGAGATACCGTTTGCGTACCATTTCGCGCAGGTCAACGAGATGGATGGCTTCTTCATCACCGCGCGCGCAGCGGACGCCGCTTTTGACTGGAAGAAACTCGAAGGCGCTGAAGTCGTGATGTTCAAAGGCGGGCAGCCGCAGGCGATGTTCAAGTACGCCTGCTACAAGGCCGGCATTGATTTCAGCCGGATCAAACCGGTTTGCCCCGGTGGCGCTGCGGACATCGACAAGGCTTTTCGCGAAGGCCGCGGCGACTACGTGGTGCAGCAGGGCCCGTTCCCGCAGCAGTTGCAGGCCGATGGTGCCGGTCACGTCGTGGCACAGGTCGGCAGGCAGATTGGCCCCTGCGGATTTTCCAGCCTGGCGGCCACGCGCGAGTGGCTGCAGACTGATATGGCAAAGGCGTTCGTCCGCGCGTATCGCAAGACCCGCCGCTATATGACCGAGACGCCCGCCGCCGCGATTGCCCGGGCGGAAAAACCGTATTTTCCCGACATCGACGAGACCGTGCTTTCCGACTGCATTGGGACTTACCAGAAACTTGGCTGCTGGACGCCGCACGTGGAAATCACGCGACCGGCCTATGAGAAAACGCTGGATGTCTACGAATACAACGGCCAGCTCAAGCAGCGTTATCGCTATGAGCAGGTTTGCGCGGAGCCGCCGGCGGCCTGATCGAGGTAATACCGCAGGATCTACAGGCGATAGCGGGGCGCAATTAGGGGTGCCAGCCAGAAGATTAAATAATGTTTAAAATCAATAACTTATTTATAAACGCGTTGCGCCAGCCGCAGTAACGATGGACCGAGCGCGCGTGAGAGCGCAAGGCGGTTGCGCACAAACGCCCGGTATGCGGGATTCAGCAGCGGTGCGAGCCACGAACGCGAGAACAGCCATGCCAGCAGCGGCAGATCGGCGCGGCGGTAGGCCTCTGCAAACACTGCCACACCGGTCAGCAGTTCGCCGCTGTCGAGCCGGCCGTGAATGCGTTCGAGTGCGGCAGCACAGGAAATTCGGTGCACGGCCTCATCGAAAGCGGAATCGGCCAGATCCTCAAAACGCAACAGGCCCCGATGATTGCGTGCCCGCAGGACATGTATCTCTGCCCGGCACAGCGGACATTGTCCGTCGTAATAAACGGTCAGCGCATCCATGAAAATTCCCGGCTGAGGCTGCCCAACGCCCCCGCTACGGCGACGGTCAATGCCGTGCCGAAGGATGCCAGCTTCGGCGCTTCTTCAGACTGCTGCTGCGCCATGCGTTCCGTCCACCGCACCCGCTACTGCCGCGGCAATGGCTGCACCGCTCTCAAATGCGGCTTCAACCCGCGCACCCATACACCAGTCGCCGCCGACAAACAGCGTGTGCTCATCATTTGCAATGAAGGGTGCGCCCAGCGGTGCGGCGGTACGGGCATAGCGCCAGCGGTGTGCATGGCACTGCGCGATCTGCGGCAGCGGGCGGCCGAGGGCGCGCGGCAGCATTTCGAGCATCAGAGCGGCCGCCTGTTCGCGGTCGAGTTCCAGGTGGCGTGTGCTCCACGCCGGACTGGCATGCACCACCCAGCAGTCCTGTGCGGTGCTGCGGCCCGGCTTGGCGCTATTGCGTGAGATACATGCGAGATCGTCAGAAGCGGACTCGATCACGTCATCAACACCCGTGAGCGGCGTCACGAACGCCACCATCAGTGCCCAGCACGGCGCCATCACGACCCGATTCAGCGCCGTTGCGATCGCGTGCTCTGCAGCGAAGAGCCTGCCTGCCTGGGGAGACGGTATCGTGCTGACGACAATGTCGAAGGTGTCATCGGGGTCGTTCCCGTTGGTTTGCACATGCCATCGGCCGGCGGCGCGTACGACAGCGGTGACCGTAGTGGCAAGCCTGATGTTGAGTCCGTCCGCTGACGGTTTGATCAGTGCGTTCATGGCCGGCGTCCCCACTATCCAGTCCTCGGTGACGGCGTTCGCAGGGCGCCAGTAGGCGGCTGCGCCAGTCTTCAGCGCCAGTTGCATTGCTGATTGAAACGGCGCCGAGCGCGCGGTGATGTACTGAGCGCCATGGTCGAATGTGATCGCATCGCCGGCGCGCCGCGTCGCCAGCCTGCCGCCGATGCCACGGCTTTTCTCGAACACTGTCGGCCGAAAACCACGGGACTGCAGCAGCCGGGCACTCGTCACGCCAGCCATGCCTGCGCCGATCACGGCTATTTTCGACGTCGAATGATCACTCATATGCTTTCTTGATCCGTTATGGTTCTGCAGTCGGCCCGGTGGTACAGAAAATTTTATTGCAGGTTTTGCGTCAGGGCAGGACTTCTATCATCACCTCGTTACGGCGCAGGAACCATGGCATGAATGGCGGGTTGTAGCGTGCGAACACTGGCTTGCCCACTGTTTTCAAACCAGCAGTACGCACCGCCGTCAGCAGCGTTTGTTCCTGCGCTTCGTAACGGCTGCGGCTCCAGGTGCCGCTGTAAGCGATTACCGCCATGGTGCGAGCGGGCATTTCGCGGATATTTACCCGCGCATCGAGCGGTACCGGGAGGGTCGCCCGCGTGTACCGGGAAGGCATGACGAAGCTGAACACATACGCCTCCTCTGCGCTGCTGTCCGGCATTTGCGAGACGGGGGCTGTCATTTCGATCTTTTCACTGGCTGGCACCTGACTGACCGGCGCAGTCATTTCAATTTTCTGCTGACCGCGGTTGTTGCCAAATATGTACCCGGCAAGGATGCTGAAGGCCTCGTTTCCGGCCTGATCGAACGGGGCAGCTACCCGCGTTTCTGCGACGAGGTAAGGCGCGTACTCACGCAGCTCGAAGCGTTCATCGCTGTAGGTCACGCGATACTGCGGCTCTTCATTAGCCATGGCAGATGCTCCCATCGCGAACAAGGCGATACAGACTACGAGATTTCGATACACCATACGATCTTCCTTCAGAAATGGACATCGCGTCCAACCGCTGACGCGGGGAACGCGACGTCATCCACAGCAAGCCTGCGGACGCTTGAAGCTTACGGCAGCATCACCGTATCGATGACGTGGATCACGCCGTTGGAAGCCACGACGTCGGTCTTGACGACTTTGGACTTGTCGACCATGACGTTGCCGCCCGCCGTTGTGATCTGCAGGGCTTTGCCGTTAACCGTCGGCGCATTGCCCGCCTTCACATCCTTGGCCATCACCGTGCCCGGTACGACATGGTAAGTCAGCACTGCGGTGAGCTTGGCCTTGTCCGCGAGCAGCGCGTCGAGCTGCGCCTTCGGGATTTTGGCAAATGCGGCATCAGTGGGGGCAAACACCGTGAACGGGCCGGGACCTTTCAGCGTATCGACGAGGCCGGCAGCCTGCACGGCTGCAACCAGCGTTTTGAAGCTGCCCGCCGAAACGGCGGTATCAACGATGTCGGTCGCGGCGGACGCGATGGACGACACGGCGAGCACTGCGCCCGCGCACAAGGCGCGGATGGAACGTGAAACAGCCATAATTAACTCCTTGATTAAAAAAAATAAATTAAAAAAACAAACTGTCGCCGGAACCACTATTCATACGAGGCGGTCAATTCGTGACTGATTGGTCATTTTCGAAACTGCTTAGTTCATTCACTTTATACTGTTGTCCATGACACTCAAGATTCCATTTCGAAAGCAGCAATTTGATGCGCGGGAAGAAGCGATCCTCGATGCCGTCAACGGCCTGTTGTCCGACAAGGGTTACGATTTGATGACGATGGAGGACGTGGCTGCCGCGGTCGGCGTCGCCAAGGGCAGTCTTTACAAACACTTCTCCTCGAAAGAGAAACTGGCGGCGGCGGTATTGTCGCGGCTGCTGCGGCAAACCCTGGACGTGCTGAACGGCATGCCGGAGGACTGGTCCGCGGTGCGTAAACTCGAGGAGATTCTGCGCTGGTCACTGCAGCACCGGTTACGCGGCGGCATGCCGCATCTGCCGTCAACCAGCCGTGCACTGCAACGCAGCCTGATTCTCAACCTGGAATACGTTGCGCTGGCCCTGCGCGTAAACAAGCGTTTTCATGCGCTGGTGTCCGCGGCGCGCCGTGCCGGTGACATCTCTGCTGCGGTTCCCGACGACGTGATCGTCTACACACTTTATTCGCGCGCTTGCGATCCGACCGTGGAATTTCTGGTCCGTGATGGCAAGCTGGATCACGATGAAATTGTCGAGGCCATGGTTGCCGCGACTTTCGATGGTTTGCGCCCGCGCGCGAAAAGCTGATGGCCGGACGGCAGGTGACCCGTCCGGCTGGACCTTGATCCGCAACTATATTCAGGAGCTGCAGGTGATCCAATCAATATTTCTCAAACGTCGCTGCATCGTGTTCGCCGGAGCCATGCTCGCATGGCTGGCAGGTCCCGCCGCCATGGCCGCGTCCTTGCCGCTGACCGAACTGGCCAAACCGGGGCGAGTGCTGATGCTGCGCCACGCGCTTGCGCCGGGCGTCGGCGACCCGGCTAATTTCCGCCTCGGGGACTGTTCTAAACAACGCAACCTTGATGCCGCCGGCCGCAGGCAGGCCGTGGACCTGGGCCGGCGCCTGGCGCAGGCCGGCATTAGCAGCGCGCGCGTGTATTCGAGCCAATGGTGCCGCACGCTTGAAACCGCGCGCTTGCTGGAACTCGGGGCGGTCACTGAACTGCCAGCGCTCAATTCGTTCTTCGAGCTTGCCGAAAGCCGCGAGTCGAACATCGCCGCGCTGCGCCGGTTCCTCGCCAGGCTGCCCGCGGACGGGCCGCCGGTGGTGCTGGTTACGCACCAGGTCACGATTACAGCGATTACCGGCGCCTATGCGTCGTCCGGCGGTGGGGTGATCCTGCAGGTCGACGGCTCGCTCACGCCGCGCGTTGTCGGGGAAGTCAGCGCAAACTGAGTTATCCGCGTCGGGCTTGCCCATCGTGCCGGTTGTTGCGGACAATGGAAAATCGAAGACCTTTAACCGGAAAATCTGATGACGTATGTTCGTGAGGCTGCGGCTGCGGCCGTTTTTGCTATGACGATCGGTATTGCAGGAACCGGGTACGCACCGGCGCAGGCGCAGGGCGATCCGGTCAAACCACCACCGGCCGCCGCAAAAAAACCCGCCGACCCGGCGTTGGGGCGGGAGCTTTCGGAGCAGGCCAAGATCTATCAGAGCAAGGGGGACGTCGTTCCGGCGGAGTACGTCATAGACCGCTCACTGCTCTCGTATGCGATCACGCTGCTGCCCGAGTTCGACCGTTCGCTTGCTGAACTGGGGCCGGCAGACCGGTGGCTGGACATCGGAGCCGGTGAAGGTCAGGCCATCCTCGACTATTACGGATCGAGATACGACGCCATGCATCCCGATGGCCGCGAGCAACGCGGCAGCAAAGCGCAGGCAGTCGCGATTTCGATTGAAGACCGGCGCACGGACGAATGGCATCAGACGGCGGCAAATCTTGAGCCCGGAAAAATCAAATACTTCTTCGGCAAGCCGCTGAGTCAATATTCGGCCGCCGAGCTGGGAAAATTCAGCCTGGCAACGGATGTGTATGGCGGGTTCTCGTACACGCCCAATCTGTCGCGGTTCATGGAGAAGGTGCTGGCATCGATGGAATCGGGCGGCAGTTTCTATACCTTGCTGATCGATGTGCATCCGGAAACATGGAGCAAGCCGCCGCAGCGCCCGCGGTCGGGATTCCAGACCGAGATCGTGAATGCCGACGGTTCGGAAATCAAAGTCTGCACCTGGCTCAAGCGTATCAGCTGCGTGCAGGTCACCTGTGAGCAAGAGGCGAAATGGGATACGCCCATCGAGCGCTACCGGATCCGGAAAACCTGCGCCGATGTCAAAGTACCGGTATTGAGGTCGGTGCACTTTGCGGCCGGGACGCCGCCGGCGCGGCGCTTCCAGTCAGTCGAGCCGACTGCAGCGCCGGCAGTTGGCTCGGGCGGGACTGCGCGCTAAAATGTATGGCGTGGGGCATGATCGTCTGATCAGGGGAGCCGGCATGGAAACCTTATACAAATGGCGGATGCAGGAGAAAGACAGGCTTGGCCGCATGCGCTGGCGTCTGATCAGATCGCCGATGACCGAAGAGACCGCGCGTTTCTGGGCCGCCAACAACAACAAGGTCATTCAGCGCGTGGATGTGCCTGTGAGCGGGGCGCAAAAACCACCCGCGTCAGCCGGCGCGACCGCACGCGTTGCAGTCAAATCGTAATTTTTTCTTCGGGCAGTGCTGGTGCGGTGGTCAAGTCGCATCCGCGGTAACGTGTGTATCCTGCCGGGCTGAGCACCTGCCGCGCCGGTAGACGCATCACCGAGTTCGGTTCAACAGGAATACCGCATGAGCAAATCCAAGATGCAACCGGTCGTATTGGTCAAACCGGGTGAAGGCCCGGTGGAAGTCGAGCAGATCTACGATGAGATCTGCCGCGTCAAGGACCCGCGCTGGCTGGGTCCCTTGTTTGGATTCTTCGCGGTGGTGCCGCCGCTGCTGAAAGCCTGGTGGGAACTGCAAA
>JAOUIN010000171.1 GCA_029883965.1 Betaproteobacteria bacterium | reverse complement strand
GGCGTCAATGCGACCCACCGGGCCGTCGCTGTAACTCGAAGCGATGATCTTTCCCTCTGCGGTCATGATGAACTCGGACGGCTGGATGATGCTGCGGCGTTCTTCCCACCACGAATCCAGCTGCTCGGCGACCACACGCGTGACCCCGTAAGCCACGGGGAACGATAATTCTGCGGCAACCTCGCCCGCCTTGTCGACCGGATCGACGCTGGCGGCGAATACTTTGGCACCCACCGCCTCCAGCTCAGCCTTGAGCTTTTCGAAGCCGGCCAACTGTCGGCGACAGTAGGGTCACCAGTGGCCGCGATAAAACAGCACCACGCCGTACTTGGCGCCAATTCCCTCGGGCAGGGTAACGCTGCCGCCTTTGACGAGGTTGAGCGTCACATTCGGGAACGTGTCACCGATCCCCAGTTTTTTTGCCATCTGCATCTCCTTCTGCCTGAACCGTGAAAATAAATGCCGCGCGCAATGGGTTACGACACATGCGTGCCCTGCGCAATCGAAACGAAGGGAGTATGGCGAAATCCGGCGAACGCCTGCCTGGACACATCATACATGCGCTGAACCGCGTGACTCAATCGGGCCGGAGTTGATCCGCGAATGCACTGTTACCGCAGAACATTCCGCACGATTGACCTGGATCAAAAGGAACCGAGCGACGTTGTCTACAATTGTTTTATGGGGCAGTGAAATAAACGAGTCCCCTGATCTGATCAAGAAGGGCGGCAGATGCATATGAGCCGCGTTCATTTTATAGAGGTGTGGCAACCATGAAAAAACCTGTGAGTTCCACTAATGCGCCCGCAAAAAGCCGTAAGGCGGGCGCGTCGAACAAACCCGACCCCGTTGTTCCGAAAAGCAAAGCGGCTACCGCCAGCCGCTCGCAGGTTCGACAGGAAATTCACCGGACCCAGGTGCCGCGCCAGTCACAGCGCCCCGGCGAACGCAGCAACCAGCGTCGCAGCGGCAAACCCTGACGGGTTGCGTCCGGTCCGGTAATGGCCGGGCATCCAGCGGGCCGGGTTTGGGCTGCTCGCCGCGTGCGCGGAAGTATCGTGCTGACCCGCCTGACTTTCAAAAGGAAATCGACTCCGATACTGTTGGTCGATGTGGGGGTGCAAGTCGCCGCGTATTCCCGGTCAATGACGTGTTAATCAATGCCGCTGCTGTCACCGCATCTGCGGCATTGCGAGCCAATCTGAAGGTCCGCCATGGCAAGTAACAACGCGAATGGCCGCGACGAAACCGATCACACGCATCCGGCCGCGGGAGAAGGCACAGGGCACACGCGTGCCCAGCCGGTGCCGGTCAGGCGGGTGATCGCACTCTTTGCCGGGCCGGTGCTGATGCTCGTGCTGCTGGCACTGCCGTCGCCGCAGGGCTTGAGCCCCGAGGCGTGGCGTCTGGCCGCATTCGCGGCGTGGATGGTGGTGTGGTGGATCGGCGAAGCGGTGCCGATTCCGGCAACTGCATTGTTGCCGATTCCGATGATGCCCTTGCTCGGCATCGGACAGATCGGCGCGGTAACGGCCAATTACGGCCACCCGCTGATTTTCCTGTTTCTCGGGGGTTTCCTGCTTGCCGCAGCGATGCAGCGCTGGGGTTTGCACAAACGCATTGCTCTCAAAATCATCCGCATCGTCGGCACCAGTGCGGGCGGCATCATCGCCGGCTTCATGCTGGCGACGGCTTTCCTGTCCATGTGGATTTCCAACACGGCCGCGACCATCATGATGTTTGCGGTGGGTTTGTCAGTGATCGAATTCATTGCCCGGAAAACGCCCGACCGCGCCATGGTTCGAAATTTCGGCGTTGCCTTGATGCTGAGCATTGCGTATTCAGCCTCGATTGGCGGCGTGGGCACACTGATCGGCTCACCGCCCAACGCGCTGCTCGCGAGCTACTTGCAACGCAGCCACGGCATCCCAATCGATTTCTTCACCTGGATGCAGATCGGCATGCCGGTGGTGCTCGTCATGCTGCCGGTGACCTGGCTGATGCTGACCCGGGTGATTTTCTCCGTGCGCGAACTGAAAATAGGCGATGCGGCCGACGTCATCCGTAGCGAATTCGCAGCACTCGGTCCCATGTCGCGGGGTGAGGGCGTGGTCGCGGCGGTGTTCGTGCTGGCGGCGCTGGGCTGGATCCTGCGCCAGCCGCTCGCAGACTTGAGCGGACTGGCGATCACCGACACCACGATTGCGTTGCTGGCCGCGCTGCTGCTTTTCGCGTGGCCGGTGTCGCGCGAGAAAGCGCAGTTCGCACTCGACTGGGAATCAGCGCGCAACATTCCATGGGGTGTGCTGTTGCTTTTCGGAGGCGGCCTGGCACTCGCTGATGGCTTCAACGGGACAGGCCTGGCGATGTGGATCGGCACGCAGGTGTCGGGGTTCGAGGTCAGCACCTGGGTGCTCATCCTCATCGTCACTGCGGCCATCATCTATCTCACCGAAATCACATCCAATACCGCCTCGACTGCGACTTTTCTGCCGATACTCGGCGCCGTCGCCGTCGGCCTGGGGATCGACCCGCGCATCATCGTCGTGCCGGTGGCGCTGGGCGCATCGATGGCTTTCATGATGCCGGTGGCTACGCCACCCAATGCCATCGTGTTCTCCTACAGCGGGTTGAAGCTCGGCGACATGGTGAAAGCCGGCTTCTGGCTCAACATCATCGCGATTGGCGTGATCGTCGGCGAAATGATTTTGCTTGCACCGCTCGTATTCGGCTTGTGAGGTACACTCTTTCCAATAAAGGAATCAAAATGGTGGCGGGTTTGATTCACCAATGCGCAAGCCAAATGCCACAATGAGGACCGACCATGCACTATTTCTTTTTCTGTCGTGACAATCCCGGTGTCGGGGCGCTGCGCAAGCAGACCGAACAGGCGCACTGGGCGTTCATGGACGACTATGCCGCGGGTTTCGTCGCCCGCGGCCCGACGCTGACCGACGACGGCACCGCTCAGACCGGCAGCATGCATATCGTTGATCTGCCCGATGCGGCGGCGGTGCAGCGCTTTGCCTACGAAGAGCCGCGACACAAGGCCGGGCTTTACAGCGAAGTGATCATTGGCCGCTGGCGCAATGAAAGCGGCCGCACCATGTGGGAATACAAAACGCCACTAGATGCCGAGCAGCGCTTTCTGGTCATCGCGCAGGGCGTACCTGCGGCAGCGGCCGGGGCCGAAACGCTGCTGCAGGCGCGGCGCACACACTTTTCGCGGCACAACGTCGAACCGCGCGTGATCGTGACCGGTTCACTGCTCAGCGACGATGGCAGCGCCTGGGCCGGAACGGTGATGATGATCCAGATGCCCGACCGCGCGGCTTTTGATGCCGTCTGGCACGACGACCCGCTGGTCAAAGCCGGTGCTTACCGGTCAGTGGAAGTGCATCGCTGGATGTTCGGCGGGCGGCGCTGACGGATCAGGCGGGGCGGCAGGATAGCTTGTTGCGTGATCTGCCCACCCCGCGAGTCGTTAAAAACTAAATTAAATCAACTGCTTACGATATTTCGCCACTGTTAACGGGTTTTGATGCCGGCTTTTTTGACCACGTCGGTGTATTTCGAAATCTCGGTCTTGAGCAGTTTGGTCAGTTCTTCAGGCGTGCTGCCCACCGGATCCAGCGCCTGCTGGCGATAGAACTCCCGCACTTCCTTCGTATCCAGCGCTTTCTTGATTTGCGCTTGCAGCGTCGCGACGATGTCCTTCGAAGTGCCCGCCGGTACAAAGACCGCGTACCACTGATCCGTTACAAAACCGGGGTAATAAGTATTCATCGTCGGCAGATCCGGATTCCACGCCGTCGGTTTCTCGGTGGTGACGGCCAGGGCCCGGATGCGTTTGGCATTCAGGTGCGTCATCAGCGCGGTCGGCGTGTTGAAGAGCATGTCGGATTCACCGGTCGCGAGCGACAGTCCGGACGGGCCGCCGCCCTTGTACTGGATGATTTCGCTTTTTACCTTGGTGAACTGCTTGAACATCTCGGCCGACAGGTGACTGGTCGTGCCGACGCCGTTGGCGCCGATGTTCAATCCGTTCGGCGCCCGCTTGGAAATGGCCACGAGGTCCTTGACGGATTTCGCCGGGACGCTTGGATGTATCGCGAGCACCAGTGCCGTGTTGCTTACCCAGGTCACCGGATCGAGATCCTTGAGCAGATCAAAACGCATGGTGTTTTTTTGCAGGACCGCGTTCAGTGAAATTGACGCCGAAGTCATCAGTACCGTATAGCCGTCGGGCGCAGCCCTTGCAGCGGCTTCGGCGCCGATCAGTCCGCCGTTACCCGTCCGGTTGTCCACGAGCATCGGCTGCCCCAGACCCGCGCGCAGTTTGTCTGCCAGCAGGCGCCCCTGCAGGTCGGTGCCACCGCCGGTGCTGAACGGCACGATGAAGCGGACCGGCTTCTCAGGATAGGCGGCCGTCGCGGCACCGATCGCACCGAACACCATTACTGCCGACAACAGAAGGTTCTTTCCCAGCATGGATCTGATCATGACTGCTCCTCGAATTGAAAGTATTGCGCCGTTTAAGAGGCGATGAGGTTCGATGCCCCGGTTTTTTGCTCCGCATGGATGGTAGATCATTTCCGGCTCGGTGTGCCATCTAAGGGCGTGGTTCCGCGTCAATCAGGATTCGGTGCCGGGAACGACGCCGGCCATTTCTCCACGACCGTTGCCAGATACGTTTTTACTTTAGCGGGGTCTAAACTGACCGAGGTCTTGATCTTGTCGACTTCGGCCTGGATCTCGATTGGCATCTTCAGCGAGTCGGTAATCCGGTTGAACATGTTGAAGTAGCAGCAGATCAGGGTCAGGTCGATGATCTCGGCCTCATTAAACTCCTTGCGTACGATTTCAAAAACATCGTCCCGGCTGCGTGCCGTGTTTTTGGCGACATGTTCGGCCCACAGCACCGCGGCCTTCTCGCGCGCATTCAGATGCGGGGATTCCATGTACTCGTCGGTACCGATCACGTTGACCTGCTCTTCGCTGATACCTGCCGCTTGACCAAGCGACGTGTTGTGGGCCATTCAATACCTGCAGCCGTTGACATGGCTGGTCTTGATCACCGCCATTTCCTTGAGCCTGGCGGTGAGCACGCTGCCCGCGCCCTGGCGCTGAACCACCGCGTTGAACGGAATCAGCATCTTGGCA
>JAOUIN010000170.1 GCA_029883965.1 Betaproteobacteria bacterium | reverse complement strand
TGCGCAACACCTGGAACAACGTGGCCTTTTGTCGTTCTTCGGCCATGCCTACACCCATCACTATCCTTTACCGCCGCTTTTTGCCTGAGCAACTGGCGCACCCTTCACTTCAAAAAACGTGTACGACAGCGTGATCGTGTTGACATCGGCCGGTAGCGTCGAGTCGAGGATAAACTGCACCGGCATGCGCTTGCCCTCGCCCACCTGCAACGGCTGCTGCTTGAAGCAAAAGCACTCCATTTTCTTAACGTACGGCGCTGCATGCTTGGGACCGTAACTCGGAATGGCCTGGCCGACAATTGCGGTCGAGCCGTTATTCCGCACATCAAACTCGACCTGGATCATTTCCCCCGGGTGCACCCGCACGCTGCGCTGCACCGGCTTGAAGTCCCAATCCAGGCCATGCGCGTTGGCATCGAACTCCATTGTGACCCAGCGCGATTTGTCGACCTGGGTATTCACCACCTCGGCTGCCGGTTTGATCAGATTGTTGATGCCGGTGACTTCGCAGATCTTTTCGTAGAACGGCACCAGTGCAAAACCGAAACCGAACATCGCCACCGCGAAAATCGACAGCCTGGTCATCATCCGGCGATTGGCGCGCTCGTTTTTCATCGGGCCAGCAGGTAATACTTGACCATCACGCCGAAGAAAAACGCAGCCACGATCAGCCACAGCACGACGGCCGTGCGACGGTTGCTGCGTTTGACTTCAGTCTGCACCACGGTTACTTCACCACCGGCGGTGTTTCAAAACTGTGCCACGGCGCCGGCGTCGGCAGGTGCGTCCACTCCAGGCTGTCCGCGCCTTCCCATGGTTTCTCGGGTGCCTTCTCGCCGCTGGTGATGGTCTTGATGACGATATAGAGGAACAGCAACTGCGCCAGACCGAATCCCCAGGCGCCAATCGACGAGATTGCGTTGAACTCCGCAAACTGCAGCGCGTAGTCCGGGATGCGGCGCGGCATGCCGGCCAGTCCCAGGAAGTGCTGCACGAAGAACGTGACGTTGAAGAAAATCAGCGACAGCCAGAAATGCCACTTGCCCAGCGTCTCGTTGTACATCCTGCCGGTCCACTTCGGCAGCCAGAAATAAATGCCGGCAAAAGCGGAGAACAGGGCGCCCGCGACCATCACGTAATGGAAATGCGCCACCACGTAATACGTATCGTGCAACTGGACATCGACCGGCACGATGGAAAGCACCAGCCCGGTAAACCCGCCCAGCGTAAACAGAAACAAAAATCCCAGCGCGAACAGCATCGGGGTTTCAAATGTCAGCGACCCACGCCACATGGTCGCGACCCAGTTGAATACCTTGACGCCTGTTGGCACCGCGATCAGCACCGTCGCATACATGAAGTAGAGCTGGGCTTCAACCGGCATGCCGGCGGTATACATGTGATGCGCCCATACCATGAACGACAGAATGGCAATCGATGCCGTGGCGTAGACCATCGACGCGTAGCCAAACAGCGGCTTGCGGGAAAACGCCGGGATCACCTGCGACACCACGCCGAAGGCCGGAATCGCGATGATGTACACCTCGGGATGGCCGAAAAACCAGAATATGTGCTGATACAGCACCGGGTCGCCGCCGCCTGCCGCATTGAAAAAGTGGGTGCCGAAATGGCGGTCGGTCAGCGTCATCGTCACCGCGCCGGCCAGCACCGGCATTACCGCAACCAGCAAATACGCGGTAATCAGCCAGGTCCAGCAAAACAGCGGCATTTTCATCAGCGTCATCCCCGGCGCGCGCATGTTGAGGATCGTGGTAATGATATTGATCGACCCCATGATGGACGACATGCCGAGTATGTGAATTGCAAAAATCGTCAGATCCATCGCCGGCCCGGCCTGCGTCGACAACGGCGCATACAGCGTCCAGCCGACACCGGCGCCACCGCCCGGCATGAACTGCGCCACGATCAGCAGCAGCGCTGCCGGCGGCAACAGCCAGAACGACAGGTTGTTCATCCGCGGAAACGCCATGTCCGGCGCACCAACCTGCATCGGGATCAACCAGTTTGCGAAACCCACGAACGCCGGCATGATCGCGCCGAACACCATGATCAGGCCATGGTAGGTGATCATGGAATTGAAAAAGTCCGGCTGCACGATCTGCAGGCCCGGCTGGAACAATTCCGAACGGATGATCAGGGCCATGACGCCGCCAACCAGGAACATCGAGAAACTGAACCACAGGTACATCGTGCCGATGTCCTTGTGATTGGTCGACATTACCCAGCGCTTGATGCCGGATGGCTTGTGCGCGTCGTGATCGTCGTGGCCGTAACCGGGGGTATGTGCGTGTGCTGCTTCCATTGCGGTTCTCCTGAAGCCTGTATTAGTTCCGTGCAGCTTTGATGTCAGCCGGGGTCGTTGCGTCGCCGACCTTGTTGTTCCAGCTGTTGCGGGTATAGGTAATCACGCCGGCAAGATCGGCATCCGACAGGTGTTTGAAAGCATTCATCGCCGTGCCCTGCTTGCCGTTCAGCACCAGCTTGATCTGGTCAGCTGCCGGGCCGTTGACCACCTTGGAGCCGGACAGTGCCGGGAACGCGCCCGGAACGCCCATGCCGGTCGCCTGATGGCAGGCCACGCAGTTCTGTGCATAGACTTTCTCGCCGTGTGCCTTCAACTCTTCCGGCGTCCAGGTCTTGTTGGGATCAACTTTGGCAGCAGCCACTTTCTTCTGCTGCGCACTGGCCCAGGCGGTGTATTGGGCCTGCTCCATGACTTCGACAACGATGGGCATGAAACCATGGTCCTTGCCGCAAAGTTCGGCGCACTGGCCGCGGTAGATGCCTGCCTTCTCGGCCTTGAACCAGGTGTCGCGTATGAAACCGGGCACGGCGTCCTGTTTTACCGCCAGCGCCGGCACATACCAGGCATGCAGCACATCAGCCGCAGTCGTCAGAACGCGCACCTTTTTGCCAACAGGCACAACGACGTGGTTATCGACTTCGAGCAGGTAATTCGGATTGGCATTGCGGCCGGCAACATCCCGGCCATCAATCTGAGCCCGCGGTGTCGACAGCGTGCTGTAAAAACTGATGCCTTCGCCTTCGCCTTTCAGATAATCGTAGCCCCATTTCCACTGATAACCCGTGGCCTTGATCGTCAGATCGGGTTCGGAGGTGTCGCGCATCGCAATCAGCGTACCGGTCGCCGGCACCGCCATCGCAACCAGAATCGCGGCGGGTATCAGTGTCCAGGCGACTTCTACCACGATGTTCTCGTGAAACTGTGCTGCCTTGTGTCCCACCGACTTGCGGTGCTTGAACACCGCATAGAACATGAAACCGAATACACCAATAAAGATGACGAAACAGATAACCGTGATAATGGTGTGCAGGTCGTAGATTTTTTCGCCCAGCAGCGTCTGCGGTGTCTGCAGATTCAGCTTGTACTCAGCCCATGCTGCGAGCGACCAAAAATACAACGCTCCCGCAACGGCCCATTTCCAGATTCCCTTGATGCCCATTCTTCCCCCGCTCTTAAAGCCTGATTGATCCGCTAGTTCGAAATCCGATTCCCGTCAAACCGGCTACGCAACGCCTGCACCAGCGCCTGCCGGCTTTCTTCATCGCAAAACCGTCCGATCTCAACATCCCTGCCGTGCGATCGCAAAGCCACCGACCCTGCTGCGCCTGACACCAGCCGCACCCAGCAACGGTTAAATTCAAATTGCTGCGAAAACCCCCGTTCCCTGATTTCGATCAGGACGCGGTCACCTCTTAGCGCCAGTCGCTCGAAATCACCGGCACGCCGCAACACCAGCCATGCAACAGATCCCAGGGCGAACATCTCAATTCCGGCAAAGGGCAGTATCAACCATGCCCCCGCGACCGCAAATCCGGTCGCAATCACCATGGAAAGCAATGCCAGCGAACCGAAGACCAGCAACAACAAACGCAAATCCAGAGAACTGGCATACCGCTTGAAGTACGTAAAGCCGGCGCTGTCATGCTCCAAAATCGACTCGAATTGGGCCTCTCTGGTCACCGTCGCCGGCCATCCCTTGCAAACGCGCGGACTTTAGCACAACCGGCAGGACCGTCGCAACAAAAATACCCCTTAAAAACAGTCGGTTTTCCCTCTTAAATGGCTGCATTTAAACGACTGATATCGAGCATCGGGGCGACGTGTTCGGCGCGCGGATTTCGTGCATGGCGCACATCGCCAAACAGGGGTGCTTTGATCCGCCGACGCAGTTCCTGAAGATTCTGCGTCGCGCGCGCCATATCAGGATCGATGCGATTGGCAATCCAGCCGGCGAGCCGCAGTCCGCGCAACTGCAACGCTTCGACCGTCAGCAAAGCGTGATTCAGGCAACCCAGGCGCAATCCCACCACCAGCACCACCGGCAAACCCAGCCGTCCCGGGATATCGGCTGCATCGAACGCGCGCCCCAGCGGCACCACCAGGCCACCGACACCTTCAACCACAACCACATCGGCCCGGCGCGCCAGTTGCGCATAGCCACGCGCAATGGGCGTCATGCGTATGGTCGAGCCGGCCTCGCGCGCCGCAATATGAGGGGCCACCGGTGGCGCGAAACAGTACGGATTTATCCATGCCTGCGGCGCGTCGACATTGCCCGCTGCACGCAGCAGCGCGACGTCTTCGTTATGCCAGGCGCCGCGCCGGCGCGTCGCGCCGGCGGCCACCGGCTTCATGCCCACGACACGCAGTCCCGTTGCCGCCAGTCCCCGCAACAGCGCGCAGGCCACCAGCGTCTTGCCGACCCCCGTATCGGTTCCGGCGATGAACACGCCGCGCGCAGACATCTCAGATTCTCCCGGCCGGTTTGATATCGATCACCGGCCGCCCCCCCGGGCCCACTCGCGGCGCCGGCCGCCAGGCGTGTCCGTACACCACCTCATAGGTCGCCGGAAGCATGCGATCACGGCGCAACGCCTCATAGTTGCGCGTGACCGCCTGCAGCCACGCCTTGCCCGACAGCCCCCGCGGCCGGTCTTCCGCGGCGTTTCGCGCGCCGATAGCCTTCAGGTCACGCATCAGCGCCTTCACATCGCTGTAGGTCAGTGTAAAGGTTTCCATGTCTATCACCGGATCGGCGAATCCGGCATGCACCAGCATGTCGCCGATGTCATGCATGTCGATGAAGCTGCTGACATGCGCATGATCGTCAATGCCGGCCTGCGCCATGCGC
>JAOUIN010000169.1 GCA_029883965.1 Betaproteobacteria bacterium | reverse complement strand
TTTGACGCGCTGAGCAGCACGATGAGTCCGGTAAACATCAGCAGCAGCACGGCAGACAGCAGGACGCCGTCAATGTGACGGGTGGTGAAGCGCCAGAGCCGCGCAATGACAGGATGCATGGCTAGTCGACCTTGGCCGGCTGGGTGGGGACCTTGCCGAGCAGATGGTAATCGATGACTTGGCGGGCGATTGGTGCCGCCGCAACTGCGCCGAAGCCTGCATTTTCCACAACGATGGCCAAGGCGATGGTCGGCTTTTCTGCCGGGGCATAAGCGATAAACAGGGCATGGTCACGATGTCTTTCGGCAACCTTGCTCTCAACGTACTTCTCGCCCTGTTTGATGGCAATGACCTGCGCAGTGCCTGTTTTTCCCGCGCTCGTGTAGGGTGCGCCGGCAAATGCCCGCGCCGATGTGCCCTCGAGATTGACGCTGACCATGGCCTTCTTGATGACGTCGATATGCTCCTGCCTGACTCCGATGTCACGCAGTGGCGCGGGCTCGATCAACTGCTTGTTGCGCGTACGGATGTCTTCGATGTAATTGACGATGTGTGGCCGGAACATCACGCCGTCATTGGCCAGCGTCGCTGTCGCCGAGGCCAGTTGCAGCGGCGTGTAACTGTTGTATCCCTGGCCGATGCCGACGCTGATGGTTTCGCCCGCATACCACTTCTGCTTGTAACGGCGCATCTTCCATTCGGTCGATGGCAGCACGCCCGCTGTCTCTCCGCCGATGTCGATGCCGGTGCGGCTGCCGAAACCCAGCAGCGTCATGAATCGCGCGATCGGGTCCACGCCCAGATCGTTGGCAAGCACGTAATAATAGGTGTCGCAGGAGACGACAATGGATTTGTGCATGTCCACCATGCCGTGGCCGTCGACCTTGTCATCGCGAAAACGGTGGCCACCGAACATGTAAAAGCCCGGATCGCTGATGGACTGCTGCGGCGTGCGTTTGCCGTAGAACAGGGCAGCGAGCGCCATGAAGGGTTTGAAGGTGGAGCCCGGAGGGTACGTGCCGGCGCTGGCACGGTTCAGCAACGGCTTGTCCGGTGATCCATTCAGTTCGCCCCAGCTCTGCGGGTCTATCCCGTCGACGAACAGGTTTGGATCAAAACCCGGTTTGCTGACGAAGGCGAGCACGCCACCGCTGGCCGGATCGATGGCGACGAGTGCGCCGCGCCGGTCGCCAAAGGCGTTGTAAGCGACTTCCTGCAGTTTGGCATCGAGATTGAGCACCAGATTGCTGCCGGATACGGGCGGCGTGCGCGACAGCGTGCGCACCGCCCGTCCGCCCGAGTCGACCTCGACTTCTTCGACGCCGGTGGTTCCGTGCAGGAACTTCTCGTAGCTCTGCTCCAGCCCGGTCTTTCCGAGGTAATCGCTGCCGCGATAGTTCGCGAGTCTCCCGTCGTTCTCGAGTTGTTCGACCTCGCGCTGGTTGATTCGTCCGATATGACCAACGACGTGCGAGAACATCTCGCCCTGTGGATACTTGCGGAACAGGCGCGCTTTGGCTTCGACGCCGGGGAAGCGGTAACGATGAACCGCAAACCGCGCGATTTCCTCGTCGGACAGGCGGGTGCGAATGGGCAGACTTTCGAAGCGCTTGCTTTCATCGAGCAGCTTGCGGAAGCGGCGGCGGTCCCGCGGTGTGATTTCAACGATGGCGGCAAGCTCATCGATCGTCGCCTCAAGACTCTCCACCTTGTTCGGTGTGATTTCCAGCGTATACGCCGAATAGTTGTGTGCCAGCATGACGCCGTTGCGGTCGACGATGATGCCGCGATGCGGGGCAATGGGCAGTATCGATATCCGGTTCGCGTCAGCAAGGGTGCTGTAGTGGCCGTGCTGGAGGACCTGCAGATAGAGGAAGCGCAGGAACAGCAGTGAAAACAGCACAAGGACGAACACGCCGAGGATGGCCAGGCGACGGCGGAAACGATCCAGCTCGCGTTCGGAGTCGCGGATCTCGATGCCGGCGTTGATCGAAAGCTCAGACACGGTCCGGATCAGGACGCGGGCGTTGCGGCAGCTTCAGCAGATACGACAGCATGGGCCACAGTGCAGCGCCGGTGAAGCTGCCGAGAAAATAGGCATAGCCGGGGAAATCGGCGCCGGCCAGCACGCGCACCAGCAGCACGATGAGACTGGTCAGCAGCAGCAAGGGGATCACATGCAGGATCTGCGGAGCCATCGAGAACCGCTGTACCCGGCGATGCAGCACGATGCCGGCGTAGGCGAGAATGCTGTAGGCGAGTGCATGCTGTCCGAACAGGCTGCCGTCCGCAATATCCATCAGCAGGCCGAGGCACCAGGCGGTGAAAAAGCCGATTTTCCGCGGTTCCTCGATGCACCAGTACAGTACGATCAGTGCGACAAAGTCCGGGACCACCCACAGCATCCACCCAGACCAGGGCAGCAGGTTCGCGAGCAAAGCGGCAACCAGGGTGAGCGCGATGAATGCGGGCTTGACCGGAAGCAGCAACTCCTGCCGTGACGTCGATAGCGCCATCAGGATTTCTTTTTCTTTTTCTTCGGCGTGTCCGCCGGTGCGTCCTGCGGCCGCTCGGTCATTGCCGGCAGCGGGCCCAGCACCAGAACCTGCGCGCGGGCATTGACGCCGGCCAGCGGCTTGCAGGTGACGTTGGCGAACAAGTAAGCCGTGTTGCGTTCAACATTGATGACTTCCGCCACCGGAAGCCCGGGCGGATAGACGCCGTCGATGCCCGAGGTCACCAGCTGATCGCCGGTCTGAAAGTCGGCTGTCAGCGGAATGAATCGCAATTCCAGTCGCCCGTCGTCGCCGGTGCCGGCGAGTACCGCGCGCAGGCCGGTACGCAGATTGAGTACGGGGACCAGATGTCCCTTGTCGGTGATCAGCGTGACTTCGGACAGCCAGGCATATACGCGTGTGACCTGTCCGATGATCCCGATATGGTCCCCCACGGGTTGTCCGGGCTGGATGCCGTGCTGCAAGCCCTGGTCGATCATGACTTTGCGGGAGAACGGATCACGCGCCGCATACAGAATCTCCGCAAACCGGGAGGGTGCTGATATGCGTGCACGCGCCTCCAGCAAACCGCGCAGGTTGGCGTTTTCCTGCTCCAGTGCCCGCGCCTGCTGCGCTGCCTGTGCCAGCGCGAGGTTCTGTTCGGTCAGGCGCTGGTTATCGTCGCGCAGCGCGCTGTGGCTGACAAAAAAGTCAGAAACGCGCCGCCCCATTGCGGCCGGTGCTGCGGCCAGTCGTTGCAGCGGATAGATGACGACTGCGGTGATCTGCCGCAACACGGTGAGGTAATTGAAGCGGGCATCGGCAATCAACAGCACGACGGACAGCATCGCAAAGATCATCAGCCGTGCCAGTGGTGTCGGGCCGGTGCGGAACAGCGGCGGCGGGGTATGTTCCATCGTGCGTTACCGCCGTTCGTCCAGCGCATCCCTGTGTTCGCAGCCGCAGGCGGCTTGAGTGCGAACGCAGGCTGGAGAATGGTGCATCAGTCGTTGGCGAAGATGCTGCCGAGATGTTCCAGTTTTTCCAGTGCCTTGCCCGATCCGCGCACGACGCAGGTCAGCGGATCTTCTGCGATGATGACCGGCAGCCCGGTTTCCTCCATCAGCAACCGGTCGACATCGCGCAGCAACGCACCGCCGCCCGTCAACACCATGCCTTTTTCGGCGATATCGGCGGCGAGTTCAGGCGGGGTTTGCTCCAGCGCGGACTTCACCGCAGACACGATGCTGTTCAGCGGATCGGTCAGGGCTTCGAGAATTTCGTTACTTGAAATGGTGAAGCTGCGCGGAATGCCCTCTGCCAGGTTGCGGCCCTTGACTTCTTTTTCGCGCACTTCGGAACCGGGGAAGGCGGACCCGATTTCCTTCTTGATATGTTCGGCCGTGGTCTCACCGATCAGCATGCCGTAGTTGCGGCGGATGTAATTGATGATCGCTTCGTCGAACTTGTCGCCGCCGACGCGCACAGATCCCTTGTAAACAAGTCCGCCGAGCGAGATCACGCCGACTTCGGTGGTGCCGCCGCCGATGTCCACCACCATCGAGCCGGTAGCTTCGCCCACCGGCAGATCGGCGCCGATCGCCGCAGCCATCGGTTCTTCGATCAGGTATACGCGCGATGCACCGGCACCGATGGCGGCATCACGGATGGCGCGGCGTTCCACCTGGGTCGAACCGCACGGCACGCAGATGATGATGCGCGGCGACGGTGAAAAAAACTTGCTGTGGTGCACGCGCTTGATGAACTGTTTGATCATCTGTTCGGTGATGATGAAGTCGGCGATGACGCCGTCCTTCATCGGCCGGATCGCGGTGATGTTGCCCGGGGTGCGTCCGAGCATCTGTTTGGCCGCGAGACCGACTTCCTGGATTACCTTCTTGCCATTGGGTCCGCCTTCCTGGCGGATTGCGACGACAGAGGGTTCGTCGAGCACGATGCCCTTGCCGCGCACGTAGATCAGCGTGTTCGCCGTGCCCAGATCGATGGCGAGATCGTCGTTAAAGTAACTGCTCAAGAAACCGAACATAAGCTCTTTCGTCTTAAAGGAATTTTGATGCTCCCGGAGGCGTCAATATGATACCCTACACGGCCCTATTTTTTTTAGGTTTTTTTCAATCCGATCATGGCGCTGACGCTCGATGACGTACGTCGTGTTGCCCACCTGGCGAACATCGCAATTGATGATGTCGAGGCCGAGGCCACGCTGGTCCAGCTGACCCGCGTATTCGGTCTGATCGAACAGATGCAGGCCGTGGATGTGGCCGGCATCGAACCGATGGCGCACGCGCAGGATATGGTGTTGCGGCTGCGGCCGGATGCGGTGACCGAAGAAGACCAGCGCGATCTGTTCCAGGGCATCGCGCCGGAGGTTGAAGCCGGGCTGTACCTGGTGCCCAAGGTGATCGAGTAACCAAGTCTGACGCCCCGCCGCGGCGGGATCGAGTGCTGCAATGTCCAACGCCACCCTCAAAGAACTAGCCGATCTGCTGGCCAGCGGGGCCTGCTCCAGTGTCGAATTGACCCAAGATTTTTTAAATAAAATCAGCAGGTTAAATGGTGATCTCGGCTGTTTTGTCACGGTAAACGCAGAGCGCAGCCTGGCGCAGGCAGGTGCGGCCGACGCGCAGCGTGCGGCGGGTCGCGCCGGACCGTTGACCGGAAT
>JAOUIN010000168.1 GCA_029883965.1 Betaproteobacteria bacterium | reverse complement strand
CGCGGCCTCGCGGTGACCACGGTCAAGCGCAGCACGATGATGACCGAGCTGCCGACCATGGCCGAGGCGGGCGTGCCGGGTTTTGAAATCACCTCCTGGTTCGGACTGCTGGCTCCCGCGCGCACCTCGCCCGAGATCGTCGGCCGCCTCAATGCCGAATTGCTCAAGGTGCAGGCGCTGCCGGACGTGAAGGCAGCACTCGGCAAGCTCGGGTTCGATAGCGTGTCCGGTACGCCCGAACAGTTCGCCGAGCATATCCGGCGCGAAGTCGAGAAGTTCACCAAACTCGCCAAGGCGACCGGCATCAAGGCGGAGTAAGGCGGGCTGCGGCGGCCTTCAGGCCCGCTTCAACTCCTGCACCGATTTCACCAGCGTGCCATCTGCGCGCTTCAGCGCCCGCGTCGCCGCGCGCGTGACACCGAAGGTGGGCACGTACTGCGAGTGTTTGCCCGCCCCGCCGGCGACGATGACGATGAGGTCGTCGGGTTTCGCCCACATGTGGATGGGAGTGTCGAGCGGGGCGTTGGCGTACTGCTCGGCCTGGCGGCGGCGGAAGCGTCGCGCGATGTTGTCCGGTGACCAGCGCGACATCGGTATGGTGGCGTGGTCGAACAGCCATTGCTTGACCTGCGCCTTGCTGAAGCCGCCGCTGGCGACGGTGGCGGCGTGTTCGGGACCGAACGCGAGCACCGGCTGGCTCGCGTAGTAGGCGTTGTTCGATCCGGTGGTGGCCATGGTGCCCGCAATCATGGTGAGGATGCCCTCGGCGCTGAGGCTTTCGTGGTCGTTGACGTTGTGCGGGCCTTCGGCGGCGACCACGGTCACCGTGCTGGCCTCTGCCGGGTAACCGAGTTCCACATGCAGCGGCTGCCACGGATTGGCGGCTTCGTTCTCGGCGACGCAGAAGGTGAACTTGGCGGGCGTGCCCGCGGTGGCCATGTCACCGGTGCCGGGGATCGCCGCACCGATGTTCACCAGCGCGAGCCGCACCGCGCGGCCGATCGCGGCATTGGCGCGGTGGTAGTTGCCCATCACGTTGTGGCCGGAGTTGAGTCCCACCTCGCGCGCCACCGGGCCGTTGAAAATCAGCATCGGCGTGCATGGGTGCGTGGTCGCCTGCGTGCCGTAGAGGTTGTATTGCTCTTCGGCCAGCGCTTCGAGGGCGAGCAACACCAGCGGAAAATACTCCGGCTTGCAGCCAGCCATGACCGCGTTGGCGGCGACGCGCACCGGGGTGGCTGCCCCGAAGCGCGGCGGGATGCGGACGACGGGTTGATCGAGGTCGCGGTCGCAAAAGCCCAGCATGCGTTCGACGCGTTCGGGGGTGGGCGGGATCACCGGCAAACCATCGCTCCAGCCCTTGGCGCATAACAGTTCGTAGACCGCTTCCGGGTCGTCGTCGCATTCGATCAGCGCGCCGGGGGTTTCCTTGAGTTGCGTGGTGAGGGCGCTCATGCTTGTGTCTCCGGCGTTTTTTGCGCGCGCGAGGCCTTGATGAATTTCAACAGCTGCGGCAGCGCGACTTCGGCGCGCGCGCGCACCGTTTCCATGTCGAGCCCGCCCAGCGGGTGTTTGATTTCCAGCAGCGGCAGGTCCGGTACGCCGAACACTTTTGACTGCGCCTTGCCGAGCTTCATGAATGAATCCGAACACACCACGGCAGCCAGTACGCCGCGTTTGGTCAGTTGCGCCATGTCGTGGACACTCCACGACGTGCACGAGCCTCAATCGGCCATGGCGCTGACCACGAGGTCGGCCTCCTTCGTCAGCTTGTCCAGCACTTCATCGGTGGCCGGCTTGCTCGAAAAGGGTTTGCGCGTCATCACCACCGACTCGACCTTGAATTCTTTTTTAACTCCGTCGATGATCATTTGCAGCAGGTGGTCGGCATTGCCCTTGCTGTTGTCGAGCACGCCGAGGCGAATGCCTTTGTCACTGAGCGTGCGCTCGGATTTGAGTTGCGCCACGTCTTCCGCCGGCGCATCGGGTACTACGAGAAAGATCTTGCCCATGTGTACTCCTTGTCTGGCGTGTTGATTGATGTCTTAGTTTGGTCGCTCAGTTGTTGACCTTGATGCCCGCGGCCTTGAACACCGGCGGCCATTTCTTCATTTCTTTTTTGACATGCTCGGTGAACTGCTCTGGCGTATAGCTCACCGGATCAAAGCCGCGGTCTTCCATCTGCTTGTTCACGTCCGGCAGCTTGATGATGCGGTCGAGTTCGGCATAGAGCTTGTCGACGATCGCACGCGGGGTCTTGGCCGGTGCGAGCACGCCATAGAAGCCGTCGACTTCGTAGCCCGGCAGCGCGGCCTCGGCCATGGTCGGCACATCCGGCATGGCCTTCACGCGTTTGGCCGAGCCCACGGCCAGTGCGCGCAGGCGTCCGGCTTTGACGAACGGAATCGCGGCACCCGGTGCGGTCATCAGCATCGGTATCTCGCCGCTGACGACTGCCGCAGTGGAGGCGCCCGCGCCTTTGTACGGCACATGGGTCATTTTGAGTCCGGCCATATATTTCATCAGTTCGATCGAGAGGTGGCCGCCGGTGCCGGCACCGGATGAGCCGTAGTTCAGTTCACCGGGGAGCTTCTTGGCGAAGGCGATCAGTTCCTTCACCGATTTCACCGGCAGCGACGGGTGCACCACGAGCACGTTGGGGGAAAACGCGAGCAGGTTGATGCGGGCGAAATCGTTGATGGTGTCGTAGGGCAGCTTGGCATAGAGGCTGGGATTGAGCCCGTAGCCGGTGGCCACGATCATGATGGTGTAACCGTCAGGCGCGGAATTGACGAGGAGTTCGGAGCCGAGGATGCCGGCCGCACCCGGCCGCAGGTCGACCAGGACCTGCTGGCCCCAGCTCTCGGTGAGCCTGGCGCCGAACAGCCGCGCGACGAAATCATTGCCGCCGCCGGCGGAGGACGGCACGATCCAGCGGATGGGTTTCGAGGGATAGGTTTGCGCGTGGACCAGCGGGGCGGTGAGCAGCAGCGCGCAGACCAGGGGGACAAGCTTGTTCAAATTCGGTTTTTTCATGGGTGTTCCTCGAATGTTTTTTGATTGCGGTTACTGCAGCTTCAGACCGGCTTTTTTGACCAGGTTGCGCCACTTGTCGTATTCGTTTTTCGTCTGTTGTGTAAATTCGCGCGGCGGGTTGCCGACAGTCTCGGTGCCGCCGGCTTCCATGCGTGCGGCGAGTTGGGGTTCGTTCACGGCTTTGGCGGCTTCTTTGTAGAGGGCTTCCAGAATCGGCGCGGGCAGGTGCGCGGGTGCAAAGAGGCCGAACCACGCGCTGACTTCATAACCGGGCACGCTCTCGGCGATGGCCGGCAGATCGGGCAGCGCCTTGATGCGCTTCTCGCCGGTGACCGCGATGCCGCGCAGGCGGCCGGCTTTCATTTGCGGCTGTGCGGAGATCGGGCTGCCGAGCATCCAGTTCACTGTACCGGACATCACTGCGGGGTAGCCGTCGGCCACGCCCTTGTACGGCACATGCGTCATTTTGGTGTTGGTGAGTGCGGTCAGCAGTTCCGCGCCCATGTGCAGGATGCCGCCGGTGCCGGATGAAGCGTAGGTGATGGTGTCGGGCTTCGCGCGCGCGAGGGCGACGAGGTCGTTCACCGATTTCACCGGCAGCGACGGTGTCACCACGATGATGTACGGATTGGTGGTGAGTTTGGTGATCGGCTGGAAATCGCGGATCGGGTCGTAGCGCACTTCGCGGATCGCCGCGTTGGTGATGTAACTGCTGCTGCTCACCATCAGCGTGTAGCCGTCGGGCGCGGCGCGCGCGGCGATCTCGGCACCGATGCTGCCGCCCGCGCCGGGCCGGTTGTCGACGATGAAGGGCTGGCCCCACACCGCGTTGTAATGCTGCGCGACGATGCGCGCGAGGCTGTCGACCCCGCCGCCTGCAGATACCGGCACGACGATGCGCACCGGGCGTTCCGGATAACTTGCCGCGGCTGCGATGCATGGCGTGACGAGTGCGGCGGCGAGGATTGCGTGGCGCAGAATTCCGCTGGAACCGTTCATGATGTCTCCTCGGTAAATCAGGCGCGCTTTGTTTTTTAGGATGTGCCGGCGCTGATGGCATTGATGATAACCAGTAACGGGCGCAATGGTTTTTTAAGTCCGCGATCTGGTCACGCGAACGCTGCGTCACGCTGGATGCGGCGGCCTGCTGGTAATCGTGATTGCAGGGGGTTGAAGGCTGCGTATGATTCGGCGCTGCAGGCCACGTAGGCGTTTCTGGAAAAAAATAATTAAAACAACAGGTTGTGAATTATTCTGTGGTGCGCCGGATTCTCAAGGTGCAATTGCAGCGACGCCGGCACACCCGAGTGACGCATCTGATGCGACCATAGGGTCTACTGCATCCACTTACAGGAGATCTGTGATGACTACACATCGCAAAACCCCGCTCAACCGTCGCGTGTTCATCAAGGCCGCTGCTGCAACGCTGGTTCTGGGCAACCTGCCGTTTGCGGCATACGCTGCCAGCGCCGGCGCCAAAATGAAAATCGGCCTCGTCGGTTCGGGCCGCGTCGGCAGCGCCCTCGGCACGACCTGGGCCAAGGCCGGACACACGGTGATGTTCTCGTCGCTCGATCTTGAACACGACAAGCAGCTTGCGGCGAGCATCGGACATGGCGCGCGTGCCGGCACGTCGCGCGAGGCTGCGGCGTTCGGTGACGTGCTGGTGATCTCGGTGCCGTATTTCGCGCTGCCGCAGGTGGGCAAGGATCTGGGCGCATTGCTCAAGGGCAAGATCGTGATCGATACCTGCAATCCGTTCGAGCAGCGCGACGGTGAAGTCGGTGTGTGGGCGCGCAAGAAGGGTGCGGGCCTCGCGTCACAGGAACTGCTGCCCGGTGCGCGCATCGTGCGCGCGTTCAATGCCATCGGTTCCGCACGCATGGGCACGGCGTATCAGAACCCGGGCAAGGTCGGCATGCCGATCGCCGGTGATGACAAACAGGCGATTGAAATTGCGTCGGGCCTGATCCGCGACATCGGTTACGAGCCGGTGCTGGTCGGTGGCCTGGTGATGGGCCGGCATTTGCAGCCGCGCGAACCGCTGGCGGGTGAACATACGCCCGACGAGATCCGCAAAATTGCGGCGACGCTGAAGTAGCCGGATGCAGCATCGGCTCTTCGGCCGTACCGGCATCAATGTCTCCGAAGTCATCTTCGGCGGCGGCAATGTCGGCGGCATCCT
>JAOUIN010000017.1 GCA_029883965.1 Betaproteobacteria bacterium | reverse complement strand
GCGGCTGCGCCCGCCGCTGCACCTGTACCTGAAAAGGCGCCTTCGATACGGCCGCGCGGCAATCGCCCGACTGCGGCATTGCTAGGCGGCCTGACGACCAAAGAAAAAAAGTGACCGGTGCCGGCTGCCGGCGCCGCTGCTGATCCGTGGATACACTGACGCCGCTGGAACTGCTGTTTTTCTGCGCCATCATTATTCTTTCCTATGCAGTGCGCGGGAGCGCCGGTTTCGGCGGCATCACCGTACCGCTGCTCGCATGGGTGATGTCACTGAAAATCGTCGTGCCGATGGTGACGCTGCTCGGACTGCTGTCGTCCTACGCAATCCTGCACCGGAACCTGCACCACATCCGCTGGCCCGCGCTATGGCGCATCCTGCCGTTCTCGCTGATCGGTGTCATGACCGGCCTGTATTTTTTCAAGACCCTGGATGCCAACACGCTGGCGCGCGCACTGGGAGTGTTCGTCAGCATTTACGGTGCCTACGCCCTGTGGATGACCTGGCGGCCGGCCATTGCGCTGAAAATTCCGTTGTGGATTGCCACGCCGTCCACAGGCACACTCGCAGGTTTTGTCGGCACCATATTCGGCTCCATGGCCGGCATGTTTTTTGCGATCTACCTTGATCTGCAGAAATTCGACAAGACCGGATTCCGCACGACCATCGCAGCCATCCTGTTCAGCCTCGGCATATTCCGCGGACTCGGTTACGCCGCCGTCGGCGCTTACGACCGGGAAACGCTGACCGTTTGCCTGATCGCGGTTCCGGTGATGCTCGCCGGCGTCTGGATCGGCAATCGCGTGCATGCCAACCTCAACGACCTGGCATTCCAGCGTCTGGTCGCGCTGATCCTGATTGCCAGCGGCCTGCCACTGTTGTTTCGCTGACGTGGCTGCGGCAGTCGCGGCTATAATCGCGGCTTGTTCCTGCTGAAGGGTATGCGCATGACCCAGGTTCGCGCCATTACTCCCGCCGCTCTGCAAAGTGCGTTGCACGACGGCAACGAAATCGCCCTGCTCGACGTACGCGAGGACGGCCAGTTCGGCGAAAATCATCTGCTGTTTGCGACGCCGCTGCCATACAGTCGCCTCGAACCCGGCATCGTCACCCTGGTCCCGCGAAAAACCGTGCGCATCGTCCTTTGCGACGACGGCCAGTCCGGCATCGCACAGCGGGCGGCAAAACGCCTGGCCGCGCTCGGTTACACGGACCTCGCAATACTGGACGGCGGCACCCGCGGCTGGAAAAACGCAGGCTATGTGCTGTTCAAGGGAGTCAATGTCCCGAGCAAGCTGTTCGGCGAACTGGTCGAGCATGCCTACGATACGCCGCGCATCACCGCACAGGATCTGGTCAAAATGAAGGAGACCGGAGAAGACTATGCGCTGTTTGACGGCCGTCCGGTACACGAACATCACAAGATTACCATCCCCGGCAGCACGTCCTGCCCCAATGCCGAACTGCCGTATCGCATCGCGAGCATGGTCAGCAATCCCAAGACCAAGATCGTCATCAATTGCGCCGGCCGGACCCGCTCCATCCTCGGCGCACAAACGCTGATTAATTTCGGCGTGCCCAATCCGGTATATGCACTGGAGAACGGCACTCAGGGCTGGTATTTGTCCGACCTGCAACTGGAGCATGGTTCGCAACTGCAATACCCGCATGCGATAGATCCGGCAACATTGCCGGCGCAGCAGCAGGCCGCGAAAACGCTGGCCGCGCGGTTCAAGGTGCCCACCGTAACGCCTGCAGAGGTCGCAGCATGGCTCAAGGAATCCGGCCGTACCACCTATCTTTGCGACGTGCGCACGCCTGAGGAGTTCGCCGCGGGCACGATACCGGGCGCACAACACACCCCCGGAGGGCAACTGATCCAGGCCACCGACCAGTGGGTGGGCGTACGTAACGCGCGTATCGTCCTCATCGACGGCGGTGAACAGGTACGCGCCCCGGTCGTCGCCAGCTGGCTGTTGCAACTGGGCTGCAAGGCCTTTGTACTTGAAGGCGGCGCCACCGTCGCCCTCGCCGCTGCACCGGCGGAAAAACCCGCGCTGCCGGATCTGCCGCCAATCGCTGCGGCGGATCTGCTCAAGCTGATCAACGCCAAAGCCTGCACGGTATTCGATGTCGGCCCCAGCATGGATTATCGCAAGGCGCACATACCCGGCAGCCACTGGAGCATACGCAGCCGCATCGCCAAGGATGCCGCCGGTGCAAAATCACCGGTCGTTCTCGTCGCCGATGATGCCAATGTCGCACGGCTGGCCGCGACAGAACTGATTGATGCCGGCATCACGGATATCCGCCTGCTCCACGGCGGCATGAAAGCATGGACCGCAGCCGGGCATCCGACGGCATCGTCTGCCGATATTCCAGCCGACACCGAATGCATCGATTACCTGTTCTTCGTGCACGATCGCCACGCCGGCAACCGCGAGGCGATGAAACAGTATCTGGCATGGGAAACGGGACTGATGGCGCAACTGGGTGAGCAGGACAAGTCGGTATTCCACCTGCCTGAGACCCATTAACCGCGGGAACTCCCCGCAGGCGTCGATCTGGGTTGACGCCGACGCCTGTCCGGGAGTGATCAAGGACATCCTTTACCGGGCAGCTGTACGCGTTTCGCTGCCGTTGACGCTGGTGGCCAATCGCGCGTTACAGATTCCGCGCTCGCCGTGGATACGCATGCTGCAGGTGCCCCACGGTTTTGATGTCGCCGACAATCATATTGTGACCGTGGTCACTGCCGGCGACCTCGTGATTACCGCAGACATACCGCTGGCCGCGGCAGTGGTCGAAAAAGGTGCGAGCGCACTGAATCCCCGGGGCGAACTCTATACGCGCGACAATGTGCAGGGCCTGCTCGACATGCGCAATTTCATGGATACCCTGCGCAGCAGCGGCGTCGAAACCGGAGGACCGAGCGCACTGGGTAATGCCGAGCGTCAGGCATTCGCCAGTCAACTCGATCGCTGGATCGGCGCAAGGCCGCCGACAGCGGGTTGATCAGCACGCCCTGGCAAATATATAATTTTATTGTTTATAATCAATTGTTTATATATTCAATCCGATGCTGTCACCGGACAAGGGCCTCGCATCAGGGCGTTTTGCGCAACCCCAGCGTCCCCACCAACGCATCGACCTCGTCCGCATATGCCGTAATTGCGGATACCGTCCTCGCTGAATCCAGGAAATTCCACACCCAGAGATTCGCTTCCAGATCCTTTTTCCATTCGTCCTCCGCCGACAGCGCGGCGTAACGGCTTTCCCAGTATTTCGCCGCACCCGCCTCCGTTCCCCTCGGTGCGATCACCGCACGAAAATTGGTCATTGTCCCTTTGACCCCCTGCTCCATCCATGTGGGCACCGTTGCCAGCGCTCCGCCCAGCCGTTGCGGTGACGAGACCGCAATGGTACGCAGCACACCGCTGCGCACATGCGGCACCGCGGCTGAAACCGCAGTGGACACGGCATCCACGTGGCCACCAAGCATTGCGGTCACGGAATCGGCGCTGCCCTTGAACGCGACGAATCGCACACGACGCGGATCGATCCCCGCACGTTGCAGTGCAAGCGCCGCCGACAGATGATTGGCGCCGCCGATTGATGTCGATACACCGATGACCACCGACGCGGGGTCCTTCATCAGCCGGGCAATCAGATCCTTGCCATCGCTCAGCGTCGAGTCCGCTCGTACCGATACGGCAAAGTACTCGTCGAACAGCGTCGCGATCCAGGTGTAATCGGTATGCGCGTAGGGGCTGCGGCCAATGGCCCTGCTGATGAGGACATTGAGATTGCCGATCATCTGATAATGACCGTTGCCCGCGTGTTGGTTGAGATACGTCCATGCAATCAGGTTGCCGCCACCGGGCTTGTTGACGACACTGACAGGGCCCTCGTATATGCCCCGCGTCTGCCACAGGCGCTGAATGCTGCGCGCGGTCTTGTCCGGCGCCGCGCCGGGCGCCGTGCCGACAATGATCTCAACGGTCCGATCCGGTTTCCACGCTGCGCCCTGGGCGTGGACATGACCTTGCACGAACAGCATCGCCAGCAACAGGCAATGCAACATTCCGGCCACGTTGGCCGCAGGCTTCCACATAGACCATCTCCTCATTCATGTTGGCACGCATCCCGATGCGCCGCAGACGCAATATAGCAAAGCCCCGTTGGCCGCATCATGGGCCTGCGCAATCATGTCCGGGTGTTAGCATTGCGCCTTTGCCAATCACACCACCGGAATTTGCATGGACGAAACCGCAGCCCGTCAGGCCTTTGAACAGGCCCTGACCACCTATGAGCAGGAATTCGGAAAGTTTTTTCTCGCCCGCCTGTTCGGTCTCGAACTGACTTACACCGCGGAGGAATGCCGCATCACTTTTGACCTCAAGGATTTCATGTTCAACCCGCAGGGCGGATTGCATGGCGGCATCAGCGCATTCGTGCTCGACATTTCCATGGGCCACTTGCTGCACCGGACCAGCGGGGCCGGCGCCACTCTTGAAATGAAAGTGCAGTATCTGAAAGCCGCAAAATCCGGGCGGCTGACCTGTACGGCGCGTTTCATCCGCCACGGCCGCAGCATTTCCTTTTTGCGCTCCGAGCTGGTGGACGAGCAGGGCGAAATGATCGCTTACGCAACATCGACCTGGAAGTCGGTCAAGTCCGCCGGAACCGCCTGACCCGCATCATGCCACTGCGTCTGGTACTCGATACCAATGTATGGCTGGACTGGCTGGTGTTCGAAGACCCGGGCCTTGCGGCGTTGAAATCGGCAGTGTCCACAGGCCATGCCGAAATCGTCATCGACGATGCCTGCGAAGAGGAACTGATCCGTGTGCTCGCGTACCCGCTGCAGAAATGGACGCTGGACAGCGCCGCGCAGGCGCGTTGTCTGGCGCATTGCCGCAGTCTGACCTGTCAGGTTGAAATCCGGAGTGTCACGGGGCTACCCCGCTGTACGGACACCGATGATCAAAAGTTTATCGATCTTGCTGCCGGCGTCGATGCCGGCTGGCTGCTGACCAAAGACCGTGCGCTGCTCGCACTCGACCGGCATCGCACACCGTTGCCGTTCCGGATTGTGACGCCTGCGGATTTTGCATCCACGCAGGCGTAGAATCGGCACACTGCACAAGGAGGTCTGCTAATGGAACTGATTCCCCTGGGACCGGGTTTTGCCGCGGAGGTGCGTGGCACCGGCTTGCGCGATGTAGCGGCCAGCGACGAGATCTACAACGCGGTGCGCGCGGCGTTTGAAGAACATTCAGTATTGCTATTCCGCGACCAGCAGGTCACCGATGAGCTGCAGATCGCTTTCTCCCGCAAGTTCGGCCCGCTGGAGACGGCCAAGGCCGCGTCACGCGGCGAAGGTACGCCATTCAGCATCCTCACCAACGTCGAGCCCGACGGCTCGCTGGTACCGCCCGGACACAAGGAGGAACTGCGCGCGCGTGCCAACCAGCTGTGGCACACCGACAGCTGCTTCAAGGTTCCGCCGGCACTGACCTCGATCCTGTCCGGACGCACCGTCGCAGCAACGGGGGGTGAAACCGAGTTCGTATCCATGCGCCTGGCGTGGGAGCGTTTGCCCGCGGACACCCGCCGCGTGCTCGACGACGCCTGTGCCTGGCATGACTACGCCCATTCCCGCGGCAAGATCGCTGCGCACCTGGCATCTGAGCGTGAACGTACGGCGATGCCGCCGGTGTCCTGGCGCATGCGCTGGCGCAATCCCGTCAACGGCCGTGACGCCTTGTATATCGCGTCGCATACCTGCGGCATCGAGGGCATGGCAAGGGATGCGGCACTGAAATTGATTGACGAACTGATGGCAGACGCGACACAGCCGGCTTATATCTATCAGCACCGCTGGCAACCCGGTGACGTCATCATGTGGGACAACCGTGCAACCATGCATCGCGGCCGGCCTTGGCCTCTCGATGAACCGCGGCACATGGTGCGGACCACGGTCTCCGCCAGGGATGCCGACGGGCTTGCAACGATGTGGCCGCAGCGAACGGCCGCATGATGCAAACCGCATAAAAAAAACGCCGCCCGGGGGCGGCGTTTAAAACGGGTGAACCGATGAAATCTTAGCGCGGCTTGATGCCCACGTCGCGGATCACCTTGCCCCATTTCTGATATTCCGCAAGCAGGAACTTGCGGAACTGCTCGGGATTCGACGGCGACGCTTCAGTGCCTGCACCCTCGAACCCTTTCACGATGTCGGGCGAGGTAAGCAGTGCAGTGCTTTCCCGGTACAGTTTGTCGATGATGGGTTTGGGTGTTCCCTTCGGCACGGTCAAACCCAGCCAAAACGTCGCCGCATAGCCCGGCACGCCCGCTTCGGCGATGCTGGGGACATCCGGCATCTGCTGAGAACGTTCTGCGGTGGTGACCGCCAGTGCCAGCAGCCGTTTCGCTTTATGGTGCTGCAAGGCGATGGCGATGCCCGGAAATCCGATCTTGACCTGGCCACCGAGCAGATCGGCCGTCGCCGCTCCGCTGCCTTTGTATGACACATGCACAATCTTGATGCCGGCCATGGACATGAACAACTCACCGGACAAATGCTGGAAGCCTCCGGTGCCCGATGACGCCCAATCAAGTTTTCCGGGTTGCGCCTTGGCCAGCGCAATCAGTTCCTTCACCGACTTGGCCGGCAACGACGGATGCACCACCAGCACATTGGGCGCCGAACCGAATTGGGAAACCGGCACGAAATCTTTCAACGGATCATAAGACAGGTTCTTGTAGATATGCGGACTGAGCACGAACGGTGTCGCGGTCATCAACACTGTATAGCCATCAGGCTCAGCCCTCGCGGCCACCGCGGTGCCCAAGGCGCCCCCTTGACCCGGCCTGTTGTCGATCACCACCTGCTGCTTCAGCCGCTCTGCAAGCTTGATCGAAACAATCCGCGCCGGCGTATCTGTCGCACCGCCTGCTGCAAACGGAATGATCATCCGGATCGGCCGCTCCGGATAAGCCTGTGCGGAAACAGCTGGCGCCGCTACCAGGCCGCAGACCGCGAACGCAACGATCGCGGCTTTCAAATGAGTCGGTTGCATGAGTGAATCCTCCTTGGGTATTTTTAATATGCGCTTTGCATGGTAACAATTCGACGTGCAGGCAGCAAAAGAAAACGCCGCATTTCGCAACGTTTTCTGTCCCGGCAATGCTGCAATGCGGGGTTATTCAATCACGGCGCCGCTGGCCTTGACCACCTTGGCCCACTTGGCTGCCTCGACTTTCATGAATTCCAGAAACTTCTCCGGCGTATCCTGCCACGCCGGTTCCTGCCCGACGTTCTGCAGACTCTTGCTCATTTCCGGTGTCTTCAAAACCCGCAGCAGTTCACCGTGCAGCTTCGTCTGCACGTCCCGCGGCAGGCCCTTCGGCGTCGCTACGCCGAACCAGGCCACCATCTCGTAACCTTTGACGCCGCCTTCGGCAATAGTCGGCACCGCAGGCAGTTCGGCTGATCGCTTGCTGCCGGTCACCCCCAGCGCACGCAATTTGCCGCTCTTGATGTGCGGCAGCATGCCGGCGATTCCGGGAAATGCCACCATCACCTGGCCACCAAGCAGATCGGAGGTGACCGGACCGCTGCCGCGGTAGGGTATGTGCGTCATGTTGATGCCGGCCATGCTCGCAAAGAGCGCACCGGTCAGATGCTGCGTGCTGCCATTACCTGACGACGCGTAGTCGATCTGGCCGGGCTTCGCCTTTGCCAGTGCGATCAGTTCCTTCACCGACTTCACCGGCAGCGACGGATGCACCACCAGCACGTTCGGTGCGCTGGTAATCTGCGTCACCGGCGTAAAATCATTGAGCGAGTCATACGCCAGCTTCTTGTGCAACGCCGCGCTGACGAAATGCGTGTTGCTGATCATGAATATCGTATAACCGTCGGGCGCGGCCTTCGCCGCAGTCTCCGCGCCTATCGTCGATCCGGCACCAGGACGGTTTTCCACGATCACCTGCTGCTTCAGTGCTTCACCCAGTTTCTGCATGACGATGCGACCGGGCACATCAGCCGCGCCGCCCGCCGAAAACGGGATGATCATGCGCACGGGTTTGCTCGGGTAACTCTGCGCGGCCACCGGCAGTGCCAGCAGACCGGCCACTACCAGGGAAATGCAATAACCTGTTGATTTCAATTTATTTTCTCCATCTACATTAACAAAAATTCAGCGGCGGGATGATACCATCTTCCACCCGCGATCCGTCGGCAGCACCGGTATTCCGCACCGTCAGCCGCCACAGCAGGAGATCTGTTTATGACAAACCCACCCAATCTCATCCATTTTCCCGGCGCGTTCGGCACCGCACTGGCCGCCCGCCTTGATCTGCCGGCGCAGGTGCCGCGCGCATTTGCGCTGTTTGCCCACTGCTTCACCTGCTCCAAGGACAGTCTGGCGGCGGCACGTATCAGCGCGGCTCTGGTGGAACACGGTTTTGGGGTGCTGCGCTTCGATTTCACTGGCCTCGGCGGCAGTGCGGGCGATTTTGCCAACACCAACTTTTCCTCCAACGTCGCCGACCTGGTTGCAGCGACCGCGTGGCTACGCGCGCAGCACCAGGCACCGCGAATACTGATCGGCCACAGCCTCGGCGGTGCCGCTGTGCTTGCCGCCGCTAGCGAAATCGCAGAGGCCGCCGCGGTCGCAACGATCGGTGCGCCGTTCGATCCCGCGCACGTGCAGCACCTGCTCGGTGACGCCGCGCTGCAAATCCGCGCGGATGGTGAGGCCGAAGTCACCCTCGCGGGTCGGCCATTCCGTATCCAGAAACAGTTTCTCGACGATC
The DNA here is from genome assembly GCA_029883965.1 of Betaproteobacteria bacterium. GTDB lineage: Bacteria > Pseudomonadota > Gammaproteobacteria > Burkholderiales > SG8-41. The sequence continues at coordinate 12,557 of JAOUIN010000017.1, read as the reverse complement.
TCGCCGCACAGGACAGCGCCGCGCGTATCGGGCGCCTGCGCAAGGCCCTGCTGGTATTCCACTCTCCGCGCGATACTTATGTCGACATCGAAAATGCAGCCCGCATCTACGCTGCGGCGAAACACCCCAAGAGCTTCGTGTCACTGGACACCGCGGATCATCTGCTGACGCAGAAGTCCGATGCCGCCTACGTTGCAGCGGTCCTCGCCGCGTGGGCCAGTCGTTATGTGGGGCCAGCCGCAGCCACTGCGACCGGAACAGTGACGCCCGGCGTCGTGACCGTGAGGGAATCCGGCGAAGGCCGCTACACGCAGGACATCACGGCAGGCCCCCACCACCTGCGTGCCGACGAACCGGAGAGCGTGGGCGGCAACGATTCCGGGTTTACTCCGTATGACCTGCTGCTGGCCGGGCTGGGCGCATGCACGTCGATGACCTTGCGCATGTATGCCGAGCAGAAGAAATGGCCGTTGCAGCGGGTCACGGTAACGCTGCGGCACGAAAAAATCCACGCCAAAGACTGCGCGGACTGCGAAACACGCGAAGGGAAAATCGATCAGATTGACCGCGAAATAGACATCGCCGGCGATCTCAGCGATGCCCAGCGCGCACGACTCATGGACATTGCGGACAAGTGTCCAGTACATCGCACGCTGCGCTCGGAGATCGCCATCAGAACGCGCGCTGCTGAACCGCGATAAATGCTCTACACCAGCCGCCAATGGAAAAGCCCCGCATCAGCGGGGCTTTTGTTGCTACCGGTTACCCGGTGCGGCGCCACCGTAGAGCGGCGTCCTTTGATGAGCAGCATCACACCACTCCGGATTTGTGCCGGTCACAGCTTGCGGCTGCTTCCTTGGCAGGCGATACCCCGACGGTTGCCGAAGATCTCGCACGCTGCATGCCTGGTACCGGACACGCAGTGCTGCACAACTCTGTTTACGTTTTTACGCCTGCGTCATGCACCCGTCAATCGCTTTCTGCAGCTACAAATTCAGGTGACACACACGGCTGCAGGAGCAGACCGAAAAAACAGATGCTTAGCGCTGAAAGCTCAATTCGGACTCAGGCAGCAGCAGCGGTCACCAGCTTCTTTTCAAAGGTAATGACGCCCGATTTCGCATCGACGCGGATCAGGTCCTTCGGACCAAAACCGCCCTCCAGCAGATGCTTTGACAGGGGATTTTCGATCTGCGCCTGTATCGCCCGCTTCAGCGGCCGCGCACCATATACCGGGTCGAACCCGGCGGCCGCAATTTCCTGCAGCGCGGCGTCACTGACTTCAAGTTGCATGTCCATCTGCACCAGACGCCGTTCCAGATCAGCGAGTTGTATGCGCGCGATCGACTTGATGTGTTTCTCGTCGAGCGCATGGAACACCACGATCTCGTCAATACGGTTGATGAACTCAGGCCGAAACTGCGTCTTGACCTCGCCCAGCACCGCCAGCTTGATCACCTGGTAATCATCGCCCTGCATGCGCTGGATCATCTGTGATCCGAGATTCGAGGTCATCACGATGACCGTGTTCTTGAAATCAACCGTGCGGCCCTGCCCGTCGGTCATGCGGCCGTCGTCGAGCACCTGCAGCAGCACATTGAACACGTCGGGATGCGCCTTCTCGATCTCATCGAGCAGAATCACTGAATACGGTTTGCGCCGCACCGCCTCGGTCAGATAGCCGCCTTCTTCGTAACCGACGTAGCCGGGCGGCGCACCAATCAGCCGTGCGACCGAATGCTTCTCCATGAATTCCGACATGTCGATGCGGATCAGGTGGTCCTCGGAGTCGAACATGAAGCCGGCAAGCGCCTTGCACAGTTCGGTCTTGCCGACACCCGTGGGGCCGAGGAACAGGAATGACCCGTACGGCCGCTTCGGATCGCCAAGCCCGGCTCGCGACCGGCGGATGGCGTCTGATACCAGGCGCACTGCCTCGTCCTGCCCGACCACGCGCTGATGCAGGCGTTCTTCCATCTTCAGCAGCTTCTCGCGCTCGCCCTGCATCATCTTCGACACGGGGATGCCGGTCGATCGCGACACCACTTCGGCGATCTCCTCGATGCCGACGTTGGTACGCAGCAGCGTATGTCGGGTCTCCGCGGCACCGCTGGCTTCAGACTGTTTCAACTGGGTTTCCAGCTGCGGCAGTTTTCCGTATTGCAGCTCGGCCACCTTGTCGAGCTTGCCGGCACGCTGCAGCTTCACGATATCGGCGCGCACCCGTTCGATCTCTTCCTTGATGTGTGCGCTGCCCTGCACCTGCGCTTTTTCGGACTTCCAGATCTCATCAAGATCAGCATATTCACGTCCCAATGACTGGATTTCATCCTCCAGCAATGCCAGACGTTTTTTGGAAGCTTCATCTTTTTCCTTCTTGATGGCCTCACGTTCGATTTTCAGCTGGATCAACCGGCGATCGAGTTTATCCATGACCTCCGGCTTGGAGTCGATCTCCATCTTGACACGCGAAGCCGCCTCGTCAATCAGGTCGATGGCCTTGTCCGGCAGAAAACGGTCGGTGATGTAACGGTGCGACAGTTCCGCCGCCGCGACAATCGCCGGATCGGTAATTTCGACGCCGTGGTGCAGTTCGTATTTCTCCTGCAGCCCGCGCAGGATGGCGATGGTTGCCTCCACCGACGGCTCGTCGACCAGCACTTTCTGGAACCTGCGCTCGAGCGCGGCATCCTTCTCAATGTATTTGCGGTATTCGTCGAGCGTGGTCGCACCGACGCAGTGCAGTTCGCCTCGCGCGAGCGCCGGCTTCAGCATGTTGCCGGCATCGATCGCGCCCTCGGCCTTGCCGGCACCCACCATGGTGTGCAGTTCGTCGATGAACACGATGGTCTGCCCGGCATCCTGCGAAATTTCCTTGAGCACGGACTTGAGCCGTTCTTCGAATTCGCCGCGGTATTTTGCGCCAGCCAGCAGCGACGCCATGTCCAGCGACAGCACCCGTTTGTTTTTCAGCGTTTCCGGCACTTCGCCGTTGATGATGCGCTGTGCGAGCCCTTCGACGATGGCGGTCTTGCCCACGCCGGGTTCGCCGATCAGCACCGGATTGTTCTTGGTGCGGCGCTGCAGGATCTGCACCACGCGGCGAATTTCATCGTCGCGCCCGATCACCGGATCGAGCTTGCCCGAACGCGCGCGCTCGGTCAGATCCAGCGTGTATTTTTTCAACGCCTCGCGGCTGCCCTCGGCCTCGGCGCTGCCGACGGTTTCACCACCGCGCAAGGCCTCCACGGCCTTTTCGATATGCGCGCGGTCGCCACCGGCCTGTTTCAACAAACGCCCGGTTTCGCCCTTGTCCTGGGTCAGTGCCAGCAGAAACATTTCGGAGGCGATGTACTGATCGCCGCGCTTCTGCGCTTCCTTGTCGGTCAGATTGAGCAGATTGCCCAGATCGCGTGAAACCGTGACTTCGCCGCCAGTGCCTTCGATCTTGGGCAGGCGTTCCAGCGCGGTTTTCAAGGCGCCGCGCAGGCCGGAGAGATTGACACCTGCACGCTGCAGCAGTGACGCGGTGCCGCCGTCGGCCTGATTGATCAAGGCCAACAGCAGATGCTGCGGTTCTATGTATGCATGATCGCCGCCAACAGCGGCGCTCTGTGCGTCAGCAAAGGCTTGCTGGAATTTGGTGGTGAATTTATCGAAGCGCATCGGAATCCCGTCAGCTGTAAGTAACAATACTCACAACATGGGGCACAATCCGCCGATTTTCAATGTTTTGTGCCACGCAAGCACAAGAAACATCAATATATAACAAAATCAAACAGTTACGACCATGCAAGGTCGGTGCGCTAATTCCCTTTGCGCGCCGCCTGCGAGACGTAATACGCGACAGCCTGAATCTGCGCTTCGGTCAACTTCCCCTCAAACGGTGGCATCGCGCCCACCCCCTTGCGCACAGCCTCAGCGACCTGGCTGGCCGTCGGCTTCAACTCCTCGAGCTTGGCACCAATTTCACCCGTGGTACCGGCATCCTTGAGGGCATGACATATGCCGCAATTCGGCGCTGCAAGTTTGGTGAAGACTTCTCGCCCCAGCTGCATCTTGGCCTGCGAATTAGCATCAGCGGCATTCGCCGGCACAGAAAAAGAAGCGATCAGCAACATGGCCGAGAACATGTGCACTACATGATATTTGCCGGACCGGCGATCAATACGATCGGTCATAGAAATCTTTTAAGTATTTTTTCAGGCAAAAAAAACCGCCGGCTGATCAGTCATTCAGATCAGCCGGCGCATCCATCAATCACGCAACGGTCAGCTGGATCCCATGATCTTGCCAGCCGTTATGGCCATAACCACGATGGTTTTCCAGGCGCTCGGCAGGCTGCGTATTACCCTTGGCATCGGTCGCGCGGCTGACCAGGTTGTAACTGCCAGAGCCAAGTTTCACCGGAAGAACAAACTGCCGCCATGCATAAGGTCCGAGATCAGGTCCGACGAACTTTGCCTCTTGCCAGTCCTTCCCCCCGTTAATCGAAACTTCCACACGCGTAACAGGATTCACGCCGGCGAACGCTACACCATTCACCTGCACCATGCCCGCACCCACAGACTTCCCATCACTGCCAGGATGATTGATCCACGATTTGACGTTCATTTCCCACATCGATGGCTGCGATGCTTCGCCTTTCTTGCCTATGTCCCGTATCCGGTAGCCCGAGGTTTGGATATTCGCTGTGGTTTCCTTTTCCGTGAAGCCCAACTGACTCAGGTATTTGACGTTATTGACGCCGTAATAACCCGGAATCACCAGCCGCAACGGGCCACCATGAGCCAGCGGCAAAGGTTCGCCGTTGATTTCCCAAGCCAAAATCGCCGTCTCCAGTGCCTTCAGCGGCACCGAGCGCTCAACCATTACTGTCTTGGGATCCACGCCTGCAGGAATCTTCTCGCCACCGGTGCCGGTCATGAATTTCATTCCACCCGCAACACCGCCCATTTCCTTGACCAGCATGGCCACGGGGATGCCGCTCCAGATCACGCACCCTGAAGCGCCCACTTTCCACTGCGATCCACTGGTCTTGTGCTTGAAAAATCCGCGACCATTGCCAGAGCACTGCAGCACAGAAGCAACCGTTTCGACACCGATGCGTTTCATTTCTCCAACGGAAATCTTGCGCGGGCTGTTTACACCCTGCAGCGAAAGTTCCCATGCATCAGGGTCATAAGTAATAGACTCGTCGGGCGGCGTGAGATTGTTACGAACAAATAAGATGTCGGTTGGTGTTATCACGCTAGTGCCAAATGCCGCACGCTGCGTTTCCATGGTATTGCTGCTATGGATGATCAGACTGTCGATATATTTCCATTCTGCGTATTTCGGCAATGCTTTGGCTTTTGCCGCCTGTGCCAGCGCAGAGGAGCTACCGGCTGCCATAACTGCTGCCGTTGCTGCTGCGCTACCCAACAACACTTGCCGACGCCGAACGTTCAAGTCTTGATCCATATACCCCTCCAGATTGGAATCCGCGGCTGATTGCCGCGCGAGATTTTTCACCGGTTTATTTAGCAACTGTGGTTCCTGCATTGACAGCAACCTCGGCTTTTACCGGCATTGAAACAAGATAGCGAACCGGTTGTCCTCGGTCAAATCTTGTCGACGTTAAAACCAAAAACTTTTTTATGACCCGATAAAAACTATTTCCACACTGCCGCACTATCAGGCGGCGACACCCTCCGAACCGCGCACTTTTACGGCGATGCTGCGCGTACCGACCTCGGGATAGGGGTAAAGCATGTTCAGCGCGATGCTCTGATTGGCGCTCTGCACGATACGCACATGCTCGCGCTTCAGTTCCCGCGCATGGCGGCAACCGCACGCGTGCGCGATCATGTCGATCTCCTTGTTCATATTGGTGCAGTAATTCGCCACGCGCAGATATTTTTCTTCAATAACAAGTCCGCGCTGCAACCGCTTGTTGTGGGTCGTAATGCCCGTCGGGCAGGTATTCTGATGGCAACGCAGGGCTTGGATGCAACCCAGCGAGAACATGAATCCACGGGCCGAATTGACGAAATCGGCACCGACACATAACGCCCAGGCGGCCTTTGCCGGCGTCACCAGCTTGCCCGCAGCAATCACCCGCACGCGGTCGCGCAGGCCCGCCTGAATCAATGAATCAACGGCCCTGGGGAGTGCTTCGGCGATCGGCAATGCCATGTGGTCCATCAATGTCTGCGGCGCAGCACCGGTGCCGCCTTCGCCGCCGTCGATGGCAATGAAATCCGGCGCAAACTCGCGCCCGCGGCGCAGCACAGCATCACAAAGATCGTTCATGAAGGACCAGCCACCGATGGCGGTCTTGACGCCGACCGGCCGGCCGGTCAGGTTCCGGATATAGGCGATCCTGTCGAGCAGTTCGTCGACATTGGCGATGTCCGGATGGCGGTTAGGGCTGATCGAGGATTCACCGGCCGGAATACCGCGAATACGCGCAATCTCCTCGCTCACCTTCTCGCCCGGCAGGACGCCGCCCTTGCCCGGTTTGGCGCCCTGCGAAAGCTTTATTTCGAATGCTTTGACATGCTGCGCCAGTTCCTTTGCTTTACGCGAGGAAAAACGGCCGTCGTGCTCGCGAATGCCGTACTTGGCCGTGCCGATCTGCATGATGATGTCGCAGTCGCCCGCCAGGTGATAGGGCGACAGACCGCCCTCCCCGGTGTCCAGCCAGCATCCCGCTGCGGCAGCACCACGCGACAGCGCCTCGACAGCCGGTTGTGAAATCGCCCCGAAGCTCATGCCGCTGATGTTGACAAGGGACTTGGCTTCAAAAGGCTGATCACAGAAGCCCTCGCCGATCAGTACCGATGGTGTCGGCAGGCGGTCTTCCTCAAGCACCGGGTAAGGATGATTGACGAACAGGATGGACCCCGGCGTGTTCAGGTCATTGGTCGAGCCGAACCCGATGATGCCGCCCTCGTTCTTGGCGCCCTTGTACACCCAGCCGCGTGTGGCGCGGTTGAACGGCATTTCCTCGCGGTCGTTGGCGAAAAAATATTGGCGGAAATATTCACCCAGATCCTCAAAGAAAAAACGCAGACGGCCGATGACCGGGTAGTTGCGCAGGACCGTATGCTTCTTCTGCGTGACATCGTGAATGATCAGGAAGATCAACCCGCCGATCAACAGGAATCCCAGAACGGTGCCTATACCGTAAGACAACACGCTCATGATCTCGCCCATGTCCCCGCCCCCTAAGACACTCGGTTAAAATCTGTGTTGAACTATAGCAGCTTGTAGAAACCTGCAAACCCGCATGGATCTGACTACCGAAATCGAAAGCAACGTGACTGCCGCCCTTGCAGAGGATGTGGGCAGCGGCGACCTGACAGCACAGCTGGCCCCGGATGTTCCGGATGCGCGTGCCCATGTCGTCTGTCGGGAGGCGGCGATATTGTGCGGGACGGCGTGGTTTGAAGCCTGCGTGCGACGCCTCGACCCGGCGGCTACACTGGAGTGGCTGGCACACGACGGTGAGCGCATCGCCGCAGGCATGCGCATCTGCAACATCACCGGCTCATCGCGCGCCCTGCTGACCGCCGAACGCGCGGCGCTGAATTTTCTGCAACTGCTGTCAGCCGTTGCCACAGCCACGCGACGTTATGTCGACATGGTCGCCGGAACCCGCGCCGCGATACTCGATACACGCAAGACCCTGCCCGGACTGCGCGTCGCCCAGAAATACGCGGTTACGGCCGGTGGCGGCCGCAACCACCGCATGGGCTTGTGGGACGCGATTCTGATCAAGGAAAACCATATCACCGCAGCCGGCGGTATCGTGCCGGCGCTGAAAGCGGCCGCCAAGCTGGCTGACCAGGCAACCTGGATACAGATCGAAGTGGAATCGCTGGAACAATTGCGTGAGGCCGTGGCCGCAGGCGCAAGAATGGTGCTGCTCGACAACATGTCGCTGACCGACATGCGCGAAGCAGTGGTATGGACAAATGGCCGTGCCGAACTGGAGGCGTCGGGCGGCATTACGCTCGCCAACGTACGCGCCATCGCTGAAACCGGCGTCGACCGGATTTCAATCGGCGCGCTGACCAAGGATATTGTTGCGGTGGATCTATCGCTGCGCATTGACGCGTGCAGCTAAAAGTCCAGTCGCCGCAGAAGATTACATAAGCTATTGTTTTTAAATGTTTTTTACTTTGTGCGGCTGACGATATAGGTTTTTACCGCCTCCACATCCGGATCCATCACCGTCACCCGCTGCAACCGGGACTGCAGGCCTTCGTAGCCCGGAGGTACATCGGGATCATGACCCAGCGCTTCGCGTATGGTCTCAGCAAACTTTGCCGGCAATGCAGTTTCCATACAAATCAGCGGCACCCCGTTCTCCCGCTGCTGCAACCCGATATACACGCCATCCGCCGTATGCGGGTCTATCGTAACGTCGTACTTCTTGTGGATGCTGCGTATGGTCTCGATACGGTTCTGATGCGTACTGCGCCCGGAAACCAGCCCGTATTGCGCGACATCCCGCCAGAACGGCGTCTCTCCGAGATTGAACCCGCCGGCATCCTCCACTTCGCGCCACAGGCGTGCCACCATCACCGGATCGCGCCCAACCAGGTCGAACACAAAGCGCTCGAAGTTCGACGCCTTGGAGATGTCCATCGACGGACTCGACGTATGCGCCACCTCGCGCCCCGACCGCACCCGGTAACGCCCCGAACGAAAGAACTCGTCGAGCACGTCGTTCTCGTTAGACGCCAGGATCAGGTGACGCACCGGCAGGCCCATCATGCGCGCAATATGGCCGGCGAAGATGTTGCCGAAATTACCCGACGGCACCGCAAATGACACCTGTTCGTCATTGCTGCTGGTCGCGGCGAAATAACCCTTGAAGTAATACACCACCTGCGCCACGACCCGCGCCCAGTTGATCGAATTCACCGCGCCGATCCGGTGCGTACTCTTGAATGCGGCGTCATTGCTGACCGCCTTGACGATGTCCTGGCACTCGTCAAACACGCCACGGATGGCAATGTTGAATATGTTGGCATCCTGCAGCGAATACATCTGCGCGCGCTGGAACGGGCTCATCTTGCCGTGCGGAGAGAGCATGAACACACGGATGCCTTTACGTCCGCGCATCGCATATTCCGCAGCGGACCCGGTATCACCGGACGTCGCACCGAGGATGTTCAGCGTACGTCCCTGGCGCTTCAGCACGTACTCGAACAGCTCGCCCAGCAACTGCATCGCGACATCCTTGAACGCCAGCGTCGGCCCGTTCGACAGCTTCAGCAGATGCAACCCGGGTTCGAGCGTCTGTAGCGGCGTGATTTCGGCCGAACCGAAAACCTCGGCGCGGTACGCGCGATGCACCAGCGTGCGCAGGTCCTGCTCCGGAATATCGTCAATGAAACGGCCGATGATTGCGCACGCAAGATCAGCGTAGGACAGGTTCCGCAGCCCGGCCAGTTCCGCGGCCGTGAGCCGCGGGTACTGCTGCGGCACCACCAGGCCGCCGTCCGGCGCCAGCCCGCCCAGCAGGACATCGCAGAAATGCGCCACCGGCATGCGTCCTCGGGTGCTGACATAGCGTGCCGACGACTCCGTTGCCGGAGACCGTGACGATGAAGCCGGAGCGCTCACTGCAACGCCTCCATGCGAATACGCGTGATTTTCCCGGAAATCACCGGCAGGCCCTCGATGCGGCGTATGGCGGCATCGATTTTTTTCTCCCGCGTCAGATGGGTCAGCATGATGATATCCACCTGCTCTTCACCGGCATGAGGCTCCTTCTGCACCAGCGCCTCGATCGAAATGCCCTGATCGGCGAGTATGCGCGTGATATCGGCCAGCACCCCTGCCTTGTCGGCCACCCGCAGACGCAGGTAATACGAGGTCTCGACCTCCCCCATCGGCAGGATCGGTGCATTCGACAACTGGTCTGCCTGAAACGCGAGATGCGGAACGCGATGTTCCGGGTCCGCTGTGAGCATGCGCGCAACATCGACCAGGTCGGCAACGACGGCTGACGCCGTAGGTTCGGCACCGGCACCGGCACCGTAATACATGGTCTGGCCCACGGCATCGCCCTTGACCAGGACGGCATTCATGACGCCTTCGACATTGGCGATCAACTGGCGTGTCGGGATCAGCGTGGGATGCACCCGCAGTTCGAAGCCCGCACTCTTGCGCTTGGCGATCCCCAGCAGCTTGATGCGATAACCCAGTTCCTCGGCATAGCGGATATCGTCCTGTGTGAGCTTCGTGATGCCTTCCACATGCGCCTTGCTGAACTGCATCGGGATGCCAAAACAGATGGCGGCCATGATGGTGATCTTGTGCGCGGCGTCAACACCTTCGATGTCAAACGTCGGGTCAGCTTCGGCAAAACCCAGGCGCTGCGCTTCCTGCAGCACATCGTCGAATGCAGCGCCCTTCGCCCGCATCTCCGACAGGATGAAGTTGCTGGTGCCGTTGACGATGCCCGCAATCCATTCGATGCGATTGGCGGTCAGGCCTTCACGCAATGACTTGATGATCGGAATGCCGCCGCCGACGGCCGCCTCGAACGCTACCGTGACGCCGTTCTTCAGCGCCGCCGCAAAAATCTCGTTGCCGTGCAGTGCCAGCAGGGCCTTGTTCGCCGTGACCACATGCTTGCCGTTGGCGATGGCCTTCAACACCAGTTCCTTGGAAACCGTGTAGCCACCGATCAGTTCGACGACGATATCGATCTGCGGGTCATTCACGACTTCCAGCGCATCGGCAGTTACGCGTGCGGCATCTCCCACTATGGCCTGCGCGCGGGCGGTATCCTTGTCGGCAACCACGCTGATGCGAATGGCCCGCCCCGCCCGTCGGGAAATTTCTTCGCTGTTGCGCTGAAGCACCCTGAACGTGCCGCTGCCGACCGTGCCGATGCCCAGTAATCCCACATTGATTGGTTTCATGGCGATGCGCTTCTTCCCCTGATTGTTACAGCAATCCGTCTTTGCGGAACATTTCCTTGATCGTGCGTATGGCCTGGCGCGTCCTCGCCGGGGTTTTGGCTCCGGCCAGCCGGCTGCCGCCGGCCTTGACCTGCGCTACGCGCAAGTCAGCCTCCGCCCAAACCAAGCGCTCTTTCACTGGAATCAAAGCAATCCATCCTTCCTGAACATCTCTTTGATCGTACGAATCGCCTGCCGTGTTCGCGCTTCGTTTTCTATGAGTGCAAAGCGCACATGACCGTCCCCGTAATGGCCGAAGCCGGTGCCCGGCGCCACTGCAACCTTGCCCTCGAGCAGCAGTTTTTTGGAGAATTCCAGCGACCCCATCGCCTGGTACGGCTCCGGAATCGGTGCCCAGATATACATCGTCGCCTGGGGTTTGGGCACCGCCCATCCCATGGCATTCATGCCCGCCCACAGCACGTCGCGGCGTCCCTGATAGACCATGCGTGCGGTTTCAACGCAGTCCTGCGGGCCTTCGAGCGCGATGATTGAGGCCACCTGGATCGGCGTGAACGTGCCGTAGTCGTGATAACTCTTCATGCGCGCCAGCGCAGTGACCAGGTCACGATTACCGACCATGTAGCCGACCCGCCAGCCGGCCATGTTGTAGCTTTTCGACATGGTAAAAAACTCAACGGCGATATCCCTTGCGCCCGGCACCTGCAGGATTGACGGCGCCTTGTAGCCGTCGAATACGATGTCGGCATACGCCAGATCATGCACCACGTAGATGTCATGCTCACGGGCAATGGCGATCAGACGCTCGAAGAAAGCCAGGTCCACGCACTGCGTGGTCGGATTGCTCGGAAAATTGACAATCAGCATCTTGGGCTTCGGGTAGGTATCCCTGATCGACTGCTCGAGCGCTTCGAAAAAATCGACGCCGGCATGCATCGGCACGTGGCGGATGTCAGCCCCGGCAATGACCGGCCCGTAAATGTGTATCGGATAACTCGGATTGGGCACCAGCACGATGTCGCCGCGTTCCAGCGTCGCCAGCGCCAGATGCGCGATGCCCTCCTTCGAACCGATGGTGACGATCGCCTCGGACTCCGGATCCAGCTCAACCCCGAAACGCGTCTGATACCAGTTACAGATCGCCTTGCGCAGGCGGAGGATCCCTTTGGAAACCGAATAACCGTGTGTGTCCGGCCGCATCACGGTTTCCACCAGCTTGTCGACAATATGCCGCGGCGTCGGCTGGTCGGGATTGCCCATGCTGAAATCGATGATGTCTTCGCCGCGTCTGCGTGCAGCGAGTTTCAACTCGCCGGTCACATTAAAGACGTACGGCGGCAGACGTTTGATACGCGGAAATTCTTCCATGGCCAAATCCCGGGGAAATTCTTTGCTATGACTCGTGTTCAGGTCCGCAGCCGGCAGCATTACGGCGCGCCACTTTGCAGCAAAAAGCGGCGGAAAAAGCCGTCGGCGGGCGGAAAACGTATAATTGTATCGAAGCGGGTAATTCCCGGCAAAGAATAGAGCCATGAAACTGCATCTGGCAGACACCAGAAACCGCTATTCGGTCACCGGCTACGGGCCTGGATATCTCGCCGTCAACGGCATACGCTACGAACAAGCGCT